>JAATVR010000256.1 GCA_014523665.1 Nitrososphaerales archaeon TH526 | reverse complement strand
GGAGAAAGCTAAGAGGACCAGACTAAACAGAACTCCTCCGAGTGGACCAGTACCGCTGAAAAGAATTATGTACAGCATACCATAAAAGCTCGGAGAGGATACAATTAAACTGGTAAAATACTCGAGGAAGAATGGTACTTTTATTATTAGAAAATATATCAATGGAATACCCAATAATAGATAGAACGCCGCAGGTTTCATCTTTTTTAGATGCGCTCTTAACGAAAATGTTGTGATGAGGTATATTGAAATAAAAGTCGCTAGGTAAGTATAATAAAAATATGTATCATAAAAATTTGGGTACGAATTTTTACCGCTCACCTGGACCGCTATATCTCTTGAAGTCAATTTTGGGTAAATGCTAGTAGAAAATTCATACAATGCATAGATTATGGAAGTACCTAGAAATGCAATAAAGATGCACATCGTTAGACCATAACTTAGTACCATTAATTCCCTCCCATGTCTGAACCAGGCGAAGAATCTTAATGCCATTAACGTAATAAAGAAGAAACCTATCCCGTAAGAAATTGAAAATAGAACAACAATATTCGCAAAACTGTACGTCCCAGTTTGATTTAACTGAAAGAGGGTAATGAAAATATGAAAATAACGACAATGATCACAGACTGAGTTATAATGACTATCTTATTATAGAGTCGCGTGGGACCCGAATCAGCCGCCGCATTTTCGTCTTTACTTCTATTAATAATATAGGACCCCGATGACAGCTATGACGCATACAATTGAATTGATTTGAAAGACTGTGTCAACATACCCTGGGTCAAAAACATTCAGAAAAGTACGAAAACTAAGAAATGATGAATCTATATAGAAAGCCGCCACCCCGATCAACGGCAGTATATTATGTAAGTTGAAAGTGAACGCATCGGACCTATAAAGATGTATTAAGTCCTAAGATATTTCTCCCTTTTGATTAAATCTAAAGATGATTGAAATATCCCTCTAAGTATAAAAAGCCTTATAACATAAGCACTTCTTAAACTGCAGATAATTGAAAAGATTCACAATAGTATGGGCTTGTCTATTCTTGATAAATCCATTGTCTTCATTAATTTTTCAGCCACAGTTCATATTTGCAACTTTACAAGATCAGATCTATCCACCAAGCTCGAGTCCTTATGGTCTCCCGCACAAAGAATGGGGTATTAAGCATTGGGAGTGGTGGAATTCAATACCAAAAGAGATATCCCCATATCCCAACCCGAAACAATGGAGTTACCCTTGTTTTATGGGTCTAGGATACCCAGTTATAATGTTGGTAAATCCAATCGTCGGGGAATCCGCACAGAATGTAGTCTACGATTGTACAATACCAGCAGACAGGGGCATATTGGTTTCCGGAATAACCGAGTTATGTAATTATGATGAGACCCATAAGACCGACGAGGACTTACAAAAATGCGTTAAAGCAAGAAATGATTGGGCTAAGCACCAAATTATAATTGATGGCAAAAGCGTTGATAACATCGAACAATATAGAGTGACCACTGATTTCTTTAATGTTACCTATCCGGAGGATAATATGTGGACCTTGCCCTCAGGAACATATAGCGCTCTTCTAGATGGGACATGGTTAATGCTTAAACCTTTGCCAGTTGGTGATCACAAAATCGAAATTCATATCGTTCAAGTTATTCCAGGGCGGGAATCTGAAAATCTATTTATAAATCTCGTTTACAATCTGCACGTTGTCTAACTGCTATGCTATCAAAGCATAGTGTATATCACTATACTAAGCACAGTTTATATCACTATACTATTACACTATTAGAATCTAGTTTAAGATCGATAATGCCTAAGACCCATTGGCATTAGTACTTATGAAAATAAGCGTAAAAATAGAATATAATAAGCTGCTATTCTTGCAACTCTTGCAACCAATTTCTTAGAAGATCAACCTACTTTCTATTGAAGATAATTGCAGGCTATTCTAAAGTACAAATAGATTTTTCAATTCAGATTAAGAAATTGCTTGTTCATCATCTGTAGTATACGATGCTACAGATGAATGGATGCCAAAGAATCTCGACATCTGCCATAATTTTCAAGAGACGTAAAAACTATTTAAAGAACTAATCAGTCACTTATCGAGTAGTTAAGAGGGGATAAGTGAGATAAATTAGCCAAGAAAAGAGAACAAAAAGAATCGAGAGTCGATTATACTATATTTAATCAAAAAATTACATTCGATATTCTCAAGTCCCATCTATGGAGCGCTGCAGACATTCTGAGGGGTTCTCTGGACCCTGGCGAATATAGACAGCCCATAATGTCTTTGCTCTTTCTGAAGAGGCTAAACGATAGCTTTGAGGAAAATGCGGAAAAGCTAATCAAACAGGGTAAGAGTAAGAATGAAGCTTACGAGAACAAAAGAAGACACACTTTCTTTGTTCCAAAAGAAGCCAGATGGTCAGTTCTCGCGAGCGCTGCTGAGAATATTGGAGAGACCATTGATCATGTGTGTCGAATTATTGAAAGAGAAAACCCTGACCTAGACGGTGTTCTTACAAATACAAAGTATAATGACAAGAGGAAATATCCAGATGACAAACTCCGTAAGCTTATTTCTCACTTCAATTCCCCGCGTCTACGCAACGAAGATTTAGAAAGCACTGATATTTTTGGGGATGCATTCGAATATCTGTTAGAGCAATTTGCAGACGAAACCAAAAAATCCGGTGGTAACTTCTTTACCCCCAAGGAGGTTGTCAGGCTTCTTGTAAATTTGGTTGAACCTAAGGAGCATGAGTATATGCGATCCTACTTGTGGTTCAGGTGGCATGCTTATTGAATCTGTGAAATATATTTCAAAACACGGTGAAAATCCTAGAAATCTGATATTAGAAGGACAGGATATCAACTATGGTACAGTTGGAATGTGTAAGATGAATATGGTTCTACATGGTATTGAAGATTTTAGGATTGAATATGGTGATTCAATAATTAACCCCAAATTAGTTGAGGGTGGAAAGCTTATCACTTATGATCGAGTGCTGGCCAATTTTCCATTTAGTATGGACTGGGATAATAAGAACGCCGCCAGAGACTCCTATAACAGGTTTAGATTTGGTATTCCTCCCTCACAGGATAAAGCTGATTTTGCTTTTATTCAACATATGTTTTCAAGTCTGAATGCCAAAGGACAAGCTGCTATTATATGCTCACAGGGGGTCCTCTTCAGAGGAAATGAAGAAGAGAACATATGTAAGAACATGATCGACGAGGACATAATAGAAGGCATTGTTGCTCTTCCTCCAAAGCTGTTTTATGGTACTGGAATTCCTGGGTGTGTCCTAATTCTTAATAAGAATAAGCCTGCTAAGCGCAAGAACAAAATAATCTTGATCTATGCAGCAAGAGATTATGAAGAAGGCAAGGTACGGAACAAATTAACAGAAGAAGATATCAAAAAGATTGTTTCGGCATTTAAGAAATATGAAGAAATTAAGAAGTATTGTCATATAGCAGAAATTGACGAGTTGACAGAAAATGAGTTTAATTTGAATGTGCATTTAAGATGTTCTCGAAAGCTTTGGATGTAATTCTTCCAAAGAAAGAAGCTGAACCATACAACGAAGATTTCAAGTACCTGAGCAGGAAACGAATCATGATTAGAAATTCGTACGAAGCACCTGGCCATAACCTAAGATTAGATGGGAAAAAAGTCCAACAGCTCATTGATGATTATGTGAGATCGCTAAAAATAGAAGATGTAATGGACCAGAGAGAAGTTACATACAATAATTTTTTAGGTTATGCATCTAAATTTAAGTCGGAAAGAGCCAGAACTGCTTTAATTAAGAATAAAGCTAGACAGATAATTAGAGAGCTTGCTCCAACAAATCCACTATATTACGAAAAGCTAAGAGAAAGATTAGAACGAATAATAGAGAATGAAGAGAAGCGTAGAAAACAGAGTGCAGATTATTTCAACCAATATGCAGATATTTACAAAGAAGCATTGGCGGAAGAAGATCAACGTAAAAAGCTGGGATTCTCTACGCCATTTGAGTTTGCTGTATATGAAGAGTTAGAATCAATAAAGAAAAGTCAAGATCTTTCTAAAACTACGACAGAAAAAATATCTAATAGACTAAGTGAAGAAACAAAGCTCACCGGGTGGAAAACTAAGAGAAGCTCAGAGAAAAAGATGAGCATTGACATCTACGATATTCTTGTAGAGAGTAAGTATCCAGAAAAAAAGATAGAGGAGATCACACAGATGATCATAGACCTGGCCAAAAGACATCTATGATTGACAATAGTAGTAAAGAATTCAAAGATCGGATCCAATATGGATCAACAAACCTAGAATATCATATAAAAAGAAGTAAGCGCATTAAGACGTCCGAGCTTATAGTTGATTCTAATCGGATAGAAATTAGAACACCACTAAATAAAAGTCTACAGGATACTCGGAACATCATTTTAGATAAAGCTGATTGGATCCTGAAAAAGCAAAAACAGTATCAAGAGACAGCTCAGGAAATTATAGTTCCAAGCTTTGGAGAGAACTCTATGTTACCGTATTTAGGTAAGAACTATAGTTTGAAAATTAAAAAGAACCAGCCTACACAAATGATGAAATTTATCAATGATGAATTTGTAGTCAATATTACGGCAGCTGATGGAGATGAAGAAAGTAAGTTGCAGATTAAAGAGTTGTATGAAGATTGGCTAAAAAGAATGGCTCAAAAGATTCTCTTGAGAAGAGTTAAAATCTATGGACAGAAAGTCGGGGTTAATATTCAAAAAATCTTAGTAAAAGATACTCTAAAGAGCAGGTGGGCCAGTTTGACAAAGAAAAATTCTATTAATTTCAATATGCATCTAATTAAAGCTCCACCAGACGTAATAGATTATGTTGTATTGCATGAAATTTGTCATTTGAAAATTAGAGGGCATTCATACCATTATTGGAGTCTCTTGTATAGATATATGCCAAACTATCAAGAGAAGATCGAATGGCTGCTAAAGTTTTGATGTATGATAGTAAAAATTTAATGGTCTACTAACAGAATCAGAAAGATAGGTTTTAGATTCATAGCCTGTTATCTAATATTCCATCCATATTCTGATCTATGGCCAGATTTTAATCCAGCAATAGAAGACATATTAGAATCCAGATATTTGATTAGTACTATGAGGGTCTATGGCATAGATGTGAATAATGGTATCATGAGGGAATTACCCGAGGAGCAATTTGCTCGAGCGTGAAATCCAAATGATAGTCGAAATGAACTTGAGGTTGCTATTTGGATTAGAACTTGTAAAATCGGAATTCGATTTACACGGTTTAAGAATAGACACACTTGCATTCAATAGAGAAGATATGTCGTTTGTTATAATTGAATACAAGAGAGATAGGAATTTCTCAGTAATCGATCAGGGGATTGCTTATCTTAATCTAATGCTTAATAATAAAGCTGATTTTATTCTCGAATACAACGAAACGCAGCGGAATGAGTCCAATATTAAGAGAAATGATCTAGACTGGTCACAATCGAGAGTTATTTTCATAGCTCCTGAGTTCACAAGATATCAACAACATGCGATAGGATTCAGAGACTTGGGGATCCAACTCTTTGAAGTTCATAAACATACAAATGGGATAGTCATTTTTAATGAGAACAAACCATTCTACAAAGCTGAATCATTTTCTATCATAGCAAAAAAGAGTTCCCAGTTGAAACGAGTGAGTGAGGAAATAAAAGTGTATACTGAAGAAGACCTCTTAGGGATAGCTGAGGATGATACAAAAGAACTCTATCATCTTCTAAAGTCATCTATTTTGAATCTTGGTCCAGATGTAGAAATTAGACCAACTAAGAAATATATTGCTTTTAGGAGGAACAGGGGTTTTGTAGGTGTAGTAATCCTAAGTTCAAAGATTAAAGCCTATTTAAGCTTGAAAATTGATGAGCTTAACGACCCTGCCGGGAGAGCTAGGGATGTTCAAAAGATAGGTCACTATTCACCTGGGGATGTTGAAGTTATAATAAATACTAAAACCGATATACCCTATCTGGTTGATCTGGTAGGACAGGCCTATCAGCACAATTGATCTAATAAACCATCGATCCATTAAAGTCAAAAAGTCGGATCATTGTTCTTTCCTACATGATGCTATCAATAATAACTGATTATTCAATGTATTAAACAATATAATTATCAGTGTTTGTTTGAATGATTTCATCATTAGTAACTTTCTACTTCTGCCAATAATACCATCATTCATATAATTTTGTAAATTGGTCTCAATCATATAATTGATGTCAAGTACGTACGGAGAATCTGAAATATAGTCAATATAATATATCATCATTACACTTATTCCATTAGTATAGGTACAAAATTGGTCAGTCAGCAATTGTTTGCTATCTTATCTAAAAAAATTAAACCAGCTATTGTAAATGGCAATTTTATTTAGTGATGATGGGTTATGCGTAGAAATTCGTACATTAGCAGCTTAACCGAAATCCAAGTATTATCTTACATACTTAGATCTGTTTCTGAGGGAAAGAATGAAAATGAAATTGCAGAAAGATTTGATGGAGATGTGGGGCTAGTAAAAACTTGGCTAAATGCTTTGAAGCAAATGCATTTCATAATTATGAACTATTTTGACGAGCTAGTAATTACACAAGATGGTATAGGCTATCTCCAAAAGTTTAATTCACATCGGTAGGTCAGCTATGTCATGCTACTACAGGCTAGGTCATTATTCTCATAAGTAATAGCGAATACTATCTTCAGAATTTGATTCAATGAGTTCAAATCCTATTTCATTATTTCGCTCTAGGTAGTCTGCTATTTCGTGAAACGTGAAACCAGAGTCATTTAAATCTATTAACATTTCCTGCATGTCTTAATGCAATTAGTGCACCCAACAATTTTCCAGAAGCCTGAGAATCGTCTTTACCATTCCAGCCATAATACGACATGATGGCCTCCATAGCGCATCTTCCGTTATGTCCATCAGAGTACTGTGTT
>JAATVR010000255.1 GCA_014523665.1 Nitrososphaerales archaeon TH526 | reverse complement strand
ACAGTAAGATAGTGAAAACTAGTAATATTTTAGTGGGGATACGTACAGTCGTTTGTTATAACTAATATTATGGACCGTGAGAAATAACGAATGCTCTTCCCCCTTGAACGGTAATCATAGTCAAAATAATCCTATGAGAGACACTTGGCATTAAGACCGAGGATGAGGATAGCATGCTTCTACCGATCCGCTCTAGGGCAAGCTCATTTTCATAGTTTACAATAATATAGTTAAAATATGAATTTCGTTAGTCATTTGGATAATGGAGAATAGAAGCGAACCTGTCACTAGGTATAAGGTTAATCAACTAATTGATACCGGTATGAGCATTACCATAAGTCTCACGGAGGATGTAGAGCTGGAAAAGGTGTCCCAGCAACAGCAAATACTGGATTCAATTGACAACCTCGTGTCAGATAAAGATATAAAGCAACAGGTGAAACCGTTTCTGGAAGCCATTCTCCGATCACAACCTCAGACCGTCGTTAATACGTATTCTCAGACCATTATACAGATCACTATGCCCAAGAGGAGATTTCAGAAAATGGGAATTCCACAAGTCGGAGATACCCTTGCAATCGATATAAGGAAAGAATGACAGTTTCCACACCCCGCCACCTTCCAAAAAATCGTAGAACCGGGGCTATTTCCGTAAGAGTATCATGACATCTCAACCATAGAAACGCTTCTGTTTCGAGAGATTAGAATAAATAGAGTTAGTAGGCGAATATTCACATGCAGTGCGCAGTATATGATACATACGTTAGAAAGAAAGACGGAAACGTCATGCATTTCGATGTAGTCGTGGAGGCCAAGACTCCACATGAAAAAGCTATCGAATATGGAAAGAAGTATTTAGAAAGCGTAGGCGAAGGGGAACAACAGATGACTCAAGAGGAATGCCAATTCTGTCATATCCAACAAGCACCTCCGAGGATAGAGACTGATATCCAAAGTTCCGGGTATCATATTCAAAAAATGGAAGGCTGTCCTGCATAACCGATTAGGTCTCTCCAGCAACTGCACTCGAGGGCTCAAAAAAGTACGTCGGCATGCTTGAATCTTCCTATTTTTCCGGAATCTGCTGAGAGATAATTATCTTTGAGACTTACAAAATCAGAAGAAAAAATTCTTGCTGGGGGTAAGGGCGAGATCTATGCATCTGCCTATAGAGTGTTACTGGCAATAGGACAGGCAACTGAAGCCGAAAAACTGGTTCCTGTAGAATGGGCTCATGTTTCTGGGGTAAACTATAATACTATCGGCGATGCAGGAGTTGATTTCTTACAGGAAGTATCAAGAGACGTACGTTTCAATGTTAGGACGACTATCAATCCTATGGGCTTTGATAGAAGTAAACCAAATACACTTTCTCAAAATTTTTTGTTGAAGCAAATGCAAATTGTGGAGAGCTATAAAAGAATGGGAGCCGTACTATCTTTTTCCTGTACTCCATACGAAATATTCCAACTTCCAAAAAGAGGAACCTCTGTGAGTTTCGCAGAAAGCAGCGCAGCAGTCTTTTCAAATTCTTTCCTAGGACTGATGACGAATAAGGAAAGTGCTCTTAGTGCACTTGCAAGTGCTATAACGGGAAAGTCCCCATATTCTGATCTCCGTAGAGAGGAGTCCCGATCACCGAGAGTAGCCGTGAAATGCGATCGAGCAGCCATAAATACTGAAACTGATTACGGTCTACTTGGCTATATTGCAGGAAAAATCGCTAAAGATAGCTGTATTGCTTTTTCGGATCTTGGGAGCGAGATGGATATGATGTCTGCAAAAGCAATTTCCTCAGGATTAGGAACTTTAGGATCCTGTGGTATGTTTACGACCGGCAATGAGCCAGTACGTGAGTCCGTTACAATAGACGACGAAGAAATGTCCAAAGCCAAGGACGAGTTGAGTACTGATGAGGATGGCGACCTCATTTTGTTCGGTAGTCCACAACTCGGTCTCAGCGAACTAACCAATTTGCATGATCTTGTGGCAGGACGAAAATTTGATAGAAGGTGCATTATCTTTTGTTCAAGATACGTCCATGATCAGGCTAGGAAGATTGGATTAGCCTCAAAAGTAGAGTCTTCGGGAGCGGAATTTATGTGCGATTCTTGCATGTGTCTTTCGCCATTGATAACCAAAGACAATACTGATGCCATCATTACCAATAGTGTAAAGGGGGCATATTATATGAAAAGTTCCAATCGTGTGGGCGTAGCACTAAAGGATATGAAAACTATCGTGAGAACTTGCAGCTGATTGTGTTATGTATGTTGTCGAGTGCAAATGCATT
>JAATVR010000254.1 GCA_014523665.1 Nitrososphaerales archaeon TH526 | reverse complement strand
GGACAGAAAAAAGAAGTCTAGCGAGAATAAATTCTTATACATAAGAGCATTGGAGTGTAAAGAGATATTAAGCAAATCGGTTCGAGAAGTGATTAATAAAAATAATAAACTGATAAGAGACATAGAATTGGGGCCGTGAGCAGCAAAATGGTTGGAGCATAATCAAGCTGCATACTTATAGTATGTTGATATATAAATTACAATGAGCGAAGATATAGAATCAGCACAAAAGAACCAGAAAAAGATTGGGGCGGCTGAAAATGATCCAGAAACATCTGGTCCAGCAGAGAACCTTCGTGAAGAAGCCGCAGAAATGACTGATAAAGATCAGGATGAAAAAGAACCAGCTTAGCTAAAAGAGGTAGTATACTACTATTTTTTGTAGCCAAGGGGTAAAAAAAGGATCTAAGAAATACCCGATTTTAACGCACAGGATTTTGTTACCAATTATTGTATGCACTTCTAGGGGAATTGCCTGATTGTCTGATTCATGATAACTAGTACCGATATTCGAACTGCTTATATAATAAATCGCCTTTTTATATAAGAAGGTTTTAGGACTTAGATTGATAACAAGGTAGACGACTAGAGAAGAAATCCTAGCCAAAGACCCTAGCCGCCTACCGTGTGTTCACCGTACCTCTAAGTTTTGAACCTGCAGGTGGACAGGTCAAACAGGGAGTACGGTATATGAAAATACACAAAAACGGTACTTAAAACTTCGGCGAAATGGAATGGTATGGTGCGTACCAAAACGGGTCCATACCCACTGCAAATTATAAATAAAGATTTGTCAGATTACCACCTAACCCTACATTAAATGTTCGTCTGTCAGGCTCTGATACTCCAAATCACCGTCTTTTGGATATTATTCATCTATGCGTTCATTATGATTGTCTGTGCGTTATATACTAGGACGATCTAGATTTGCTTTACTAGCGTCCAAGCACCCTGCTATTTAAATTAGAATATAGGGTTCATGATACGAAGCGGAGTTTCGATACTAATGGAGGATGCAGAAGTGGACCGATACAAAGGTCGTGCTGACTCCCTAGAAAGGCGATTTCTACCTAAATCATACTAGTAACAAGTTGCATCCCATCAATCGCATGGGAGACGCATTCTTCGATTCCGTTCCACAGCGCTCACTATTGTTAATTTCGACCTTATGTTTCTAAGGTCATATGCTTCCTAGTACTTAGGGGCTATACACCTCTACAGAGTCTCCATTTTTGTATTTTTTAGTGTCCAGGATCATTTCAACAATTTTTGCTGCCACCTTTTGAGGACTAAACATCTTATTCTTATTTTTCTTGTAATAATTGTAATCACAATTCTTGCTTATCAACTGTGCCCGATCACGCATCTTTTACTTGCTTTGATAACCAGACTGCTAATCCTCCGGTTATCAACCTGGTTTCCACTAAGCCTTCAGTTCATTCTCGACTAATACAACTAAGCAGTAGTTACAGCAGCCTCCTTCTCTACTAAAGATATATTTTCCCAGCAATGTACGTGCTGTCCACTTTCCTATTTTGCACTAGCTGCAATAAGAGTGAGGTGAGATTGAGAGCAATTATTTTAAAAGCTATTATAGAGATTGAGATTCATGGTATGACATGGCTAGAACTTCTTCGAAGAAACGTTCATCAAAAAAAACTTCATCTACCAAGTACGAGATGTATTTGGTTGGATTAAACAGTATATTTAAGAGAAGCATGGGACGTATTACAACAAGCAAATAATAGTAGAATTGACGTTGGCGTGGAATCATAACAAGGAAAACTAAATTTCAAAAAAGTGCCATACTCCAAGCTCATTATGTCGTGCTATAGTGACAATGCAAACCTTCCCCTATGCCTCATTAATCCAAGAAATGAGGCATAACATGCTTTGCAAAAAGCCTTAAAGATCTCAGACTAGGTAGATCTACAAAATGTATGATAAAAGAGCTTACACCTATGTCGATATACTTCTCAATCTCTTTTATTATGTATTCAGGTGTTCCGGTAATGACTAGATCTAAATCATTTTTCCAGAAACTTTCTGTTACCTTATTGACAATGTTCCTCTTTGATTGTCCTTTTTCCACTTGTTCATACGTATCATTTGCAATAAACATAATCCCATGCCACGCCTTTATCACCTCTCTATGATCCCTGTTAATTGAACCACAGTGCTCATTTAGTATGGATATTTTCCTCACATAGGTATCGTATGTGCAAAGTCCGTAAATCCAACCATCGCCATACATAGATACTAATTTGAGAGTCTTTTTACCTCCTCCGCCAATCCATAGACGTGGCCATGGTTTCTGCACGGGAGCTGGTTTGCATCGTGCTTTGGTAATGGAATAATATTTCCCTTTAAATGAAGCTTCATCCTCATCTTTACTAATCATTTTCTTGATTATCTGAATGCTTTCTTCTAGCATTTCAATTCTAATTGATGCCTTTGAAGGGTACAGTAGGCCGTACGATTCAATTTCACTTCTATGCCAGCCTGCGCTTAATCCGAAATCTATCCTACCATTACTTATGACATCTAAAGTAGAGACCATTTTAGCGGTGAGTGAAGGACTCCTGTGTAAATTTACTAATATTGCACCTAACCTAATCCGCTTGGTTATTGCTGCTAATGAGGATAATATGGTCCAACACTCAAGAAAATAATCTTCAGACCGTTTCTCTTCTTCAACTTCTTTCTTGTTATGCGAAAAGTATGCATTCAACCAAGAACCAAAATTGTCCTTGAGCCAGACGGAGTCAAATCCCAACTTTTCACATTCAATAACAATTTGTTTTATCTTTTCGAATTCTAGACCCTCTTGGTAAATGTAACATCCAAACTTTATTTTATTCACTTTTTTGGTCATAATAATGGGAGTGTATTTTTATGGTACAGATGAAAAATTTGGTTAAATGTCAGCCAGCCATTAATAGTAGCATTATCTAATTGGTGGTTGATAGAATATTTTTTCTGGCTTTACCCTTAAAATAACTCTCTTCTCTCCTGGAGAACGACCAGGATACTTGTCAACGCCAAGGTACTTCCTTGCAAGCTTATCTATGTGCTCTTCGGCAGCATTTAATCTAATCTGTTCTATAACCCTTCCCCTGATCGTAGCCATTTCATACGGATTATCTCTATTCATAATAGATATTGCTAGTCTGGGATCTCTAGAAATATTCTTATGCTTTACTCTACCCTCTGCCGTATTTATCAAAATACTGTGTTCTGCATTTTCTTCTATATCTATCCAAGTAGGAGTGATTTGGGGTGATCCGTCCTTCATAAGTGTTGACACAAAAGCAAAATTCTTATTCTGAAAAAGGTTAGCTACTGGCTTTGTTATTTGACCAGAATTCTTGCTCATATCAAATAGTATCTGTGGAGCATATCTATTAACTATTGTCTTAAGTGAATAAGATTCACCACGAAGAAGACAAGCCAAGAACAAAAGAAGATCCAAAAATGCCTACTGATTTTGAATGTCTTGTGTGCGGTACTAAATTTATGACAAATGAAGAAAGGAAAAACCATCTAAGAAAGAGCACACATGGGCAATCATGTTTCTATTATGGTCGTAGTTGAAATGTATACATGTACATTCCACATAAATGGAAGGGTTTCCTTAGCCAAGGAATTTAGATAGTTATGTAATTGGGAGATAAAATACTGAATATCTCTGCTCGCAGTTGATACATCAACGTCTAATTCTTTGGCTATTTCATAGCCTTTCATCCCCTTAGTAAGAAGAGCTTTTTATTAACAGGGAACTTTTTTAGGTAACAAATATATTTCTGTCAGTGGTAACAGTACATAATGATACTTAGTGTAAGCCAGGTACCAGACTTGACGGTATAGGAAACTGGTAACAACCCTTGCCAGTACTAAAAAAGGGAGGTGAGAGAAAGAACTTGAAGGGAAAGAACATCCTACAATTACACAAAGACAAAAGCAGACAAAGCAACCAAATAGGAATACTACCGAGCGAAGAACCTGATCTAATCACTGAAAGAAAGGAGATGCGGTCCAAAGTGTGTGGTAGAGTACGTGACAGTAACGACAGAAGGATAGGTGGCTGGGGAGAATGTATCTGTTCAATCCGGATCATCTTCGTGGACTGTAGCAAGAGACTTGAATATAAGAAAGACAGACACGGCGACTATGTACGTAGACTGAGTTCATTTGATGCTACAACACATAGTTTCAGATCAGAATACATCAAGCAGAAGCGAACGTACAGGAGTTATCAAAGAGTGCTAGCGCATGAACTCGTTCACTACCGATTCGCATACCTACAGCACGGCAAGAAGTTTGAGCAACGCGTTGATGAAGTACTTAGAGGTCGCACATTCCCGCCAAAACACATACACCTATTCGCACACCACTCAAAGAAATATAGAGTAGGCATAGATTTAGATCCAGAACCAAAAAAAGAGTACGATGGAAGATTGGACTACTTCCTATAATCTGTGAGCCAGACTATAGGGAGAACTCACCCTTTTTTTACATATAAGTTTTAAGAATGGAATGCCAGAATACTGACGGCAAAAATAGAAGGTGCGAATACCATAACAATAGTAATGACTAACCTTCATATATTATTTGTACCTAGAACCTCTTCCTACTATGTAGTATCAAATGATATTAGCACGTTATTTTGTGTAATTTTCTGCATCAGTCTGGTATCGAAATAAACTCAATTCATAGCAGAGATTTGAATCCACATCTTTAGACAAGCCAACCTAGCCTTACTATGACCTAACAAACCTCAGTAACCTCAGATTGTAATCGAAATGGCTATCTAAGGTATCTGAAGTATATGAGATAGGATTAAAGACCTTCTCTACAACCAAAAACAACTCCTAGGAGAGGATATTGAAGCAAGTCTAATCTATAATATGTAAAATTATGCTTTACAATGATAGATAGATTTAGTATAATTCTCCTTTCCGGATTCTCTATCCGGAAGGCTCCAGTATATCTTCCCTGATCGAACGCTCCAGGTTCGATATAACTCGAGGATAGATTTCTTATAGATGAAACACCTTTTTCTAAGTATATTTCTAATGTCGAAAGACTGCCTGGACTATCCTTTTTAACTTCGATGACCAGCTCCAGCAGTTGCTTTGCATTAAGCACTGATATTTTTGATCCTTTGCCAGGTTCTTCCAGACAGTATTCAGTAGTAAACAGTATTATCTCACATTTCGCATTAGCTTCTTCCGATTTCTTGGCAAACGCAATAATGGTCAACCGAAAAGTAGTCAGAATTTGCACTATATATTGTTGATCCTTAAGGCTATATTGTTGAAAGTCGAGTAGGTCTACTTTCATGTGAGGTGTATAGATGGTGGAGAACAGGAAATTATAGTTTTGTTGGGGCATTTGAAGATGATAAAGTCACAAAAATTCTTGGATTACCAGTACATGTTAAACCAATAGGCATTATTGCATTAGGATATCCAGCTGCTTCTTGTAGTTTAGACTTAACTGATCTAGGAATAAATATCATTTCTCATTATTAATATTACATTTGAATACAGATTACATAAAGTACCTCAGTAGTACTGATCAACATCTTGCCGAAATCATTAAACAGGTTGGGAGTTATTCTATACAGAAACGAAATGATTCTTATTTATCTTTAATAGAAGCAATAGTCTATCAACAGCTCATTGGAAAGGCTGCAAGTACCATTTATAATAAATTCTTGAAGTATTTTGATGGTAATATTCCAGAACCGTACCAAATCCTCTCAAGTTCTGAAGTTGAGCTGAGAGCTAAGGTTGGTATATCGAGAATGAAAATAGCTTATCTAAAAGACCTGGCAGCCAATATTGCAGACGGAAGGTTGACCTTGAACGATCTCCCAAGGATGACAGATGTGGATGTTATAACCCAATTAACAAGAGCAGCCTCTCGTTAAAGTAGGCTGGAACAGTAATAACCGCTCTGTCTACACTTTTACCCAAAAACGCCTCGGCATCCCTCTTTATTTTTTGCAAAATAAACG
>JAATVR010000253.1 GCA_014523665.1 Nitrososphaerales archaeon TH526 | reverse complement strand
GGAAGATTGATGAGTTTTCCTTGTACTTGATCTGGGTGTATAACCGATCCGGGAAGTTTCGTTATTATTGCTATTCCAGTCCGGAATATGCCGTGGCTATAGATGAATACCTTGCATATCGCGCGAGAATAGGAGAGCGCCTTAAGGATAAGTCACCTCTGATTCGAGACAAGTTCAACATGGATAACTATATCAAAGCACCTAAGTCTTTATCGATTAGCACCATATCCCTCTTATTCAAAGAGGCTCTCAAAAGATCAGGCGTTAATCAAGTTAAACCAGGACAGAAGAAAAGAGACGTAATGCGCTCACATGGTTTTCGCAAGTTCTTCATTAACCAGTGTATCAAGGCTGCTCTAACGGAATCAACTTGGAAGCCGCTAGTTGGGCACAAACTACCCAAGACCGACAGCAGCTACATAAGGCTTACTGAAGAATATTTGCTTACTCAATACGTTAAGGCAATCCCCTTGCTTACCATTGATCCAACTCAAAGGTTGCAGCAAGAGATTCGAGACTTGAAGGTCACACAAGCTCAAGAGATTTCTCAACAGGCTCAAGAAATTGCTAACCTAAAATCACGAGTAGAGCGCCAAGATGAATGGTTAAACAAGTATCATAAGTATAGAGAGGAAAGTGTGGATTTGTTGGGAAAGATGAAATCAATACTGGAAGAGAATGGACTTTGGCCTAAATGCACAGCCAATAACAAATGATTGATCGATTGAAATTATTGTCGTTGCCGTATGTATGCCCAACTAGAACTGTGGCACACGTACCGCAACATGACGACTTTGGGGTTGGTTTGACAGATGTTGGTTTTTTTATTGGTTTCGTCACAGACATTGGTTTCCCTCAGAGTTTGTAGAAGCCGTCCGCGCCGTCCGCGCAGTCTGAACCATGATTCTGAACATGATTTCAGCCTGCTCTTCGGACGGAGTTTGTTCATAAAATACTATTATTCCTTTTTCTCTCCTCTACAGATATGTTCCTGCATAAACCATTTTTCCCCCTTTAACATTGCAGTCCTGACAGCCCCAACGGTCTCCCCCAACCGTGAGTCTATAGATCCTTGGTGACGTTGGTGACGTTGGCGACGTGGATTTTTGGCTAGCCCCTAAAATCTTTTCATCGGTGTGTCCTTAGATCCTGCATTTTATTTAGGGGGTATCTTTAGTGGTTCCAACGCCGCTGCTATTGGCATTTTTTCAATATATCAACTCCTGTCATTCCACCTACCTTTGTTTTCCTTTGCTTTAATAATATTAATAAGGCCAAGTACTTAGAACGTTCATATATTTTTGTGATACGGTGGCATTCAATCGTTCAAACCAACCTCTTCGTATTGCCTGGTCTTTAACGGCCTGATAGATGTAATCGCCTACATCACGCTTTAGTTGCCTTGATTAATCTATTCGTTGATTGAATGCAATATTGTAAGCAAGAAAACACACACGTCTCTTGTCGTCTTGTCTGTCCTTGTTTCTCTTTTAGATATCATATCATCTTTGGTCATGCGTCAAGAACCTAAAATACATGTATGCTGCGATCGCGACTGCGATGTACAGAAAATGGCTTAGAGCCAACCACTGGATCGACCTTACTATCATCCATTTGATACACAGACATCATTGGTTATCTTCTTCTTATTCTTGATCATATGTAATGACCAGAACTAGTGCTCCGCTAACCTTAATACACCGATATTTATCTATTGCACCATGGCAGCAAGAACAGTAACGGTAGTCACGGCTACGATGCTAGCAGTGATGATTGCAACTAGCGGAGGATTGTCATTTTTCACCACAAATGCAATTGCTCAGATGACTGATGACATGCCCAGTGGCATGATGCGTCCAGGTGGAATGATGGGCATGGGTCCTGGAATGATGGGCATGGGTCCTGGAATGATGGACATGGGTCCTGGAATGATGGGCATGGGTCCTGGAATGATGGGTGGCAACCAGAGCACGATGATGATGCAAATGATGGGAGCAGGCCAGAATGTTACAGGGTCAATTAATTTGTTTTCTACCATAAGCAATGCGATAGAATCCCAGGTCAAAGTAAGTCTTAGTGATGCCGCATCAACAGCAGAAGGTGCTGTAGGGAATAATTCGCATGCCGTGGCGGCACACATCGGACAGGCAAATGGATATTTGATATATTACGTATGGGTTTTAGGACCAGATATGAACATGAATATGGTGATTGTGGATCCTGGAAATGGTCAGGTTCTGTTAAACACGCAGATACCATTACAGCAACTTATGATGATGGGTATGGGCTCTAGCATGAAGGATCATGGCATGATGGGTCCTGGAATGATGGGTATGGGCTCTAGCATGAAGGATCATGGCATGGGAATGATGGGTCCGGGAATGATGCGGTAAACGACTATATGATAATTAGAGACAATAATCCTCCTTTTGTATATTGACACTTTGAGATGGCATTACTGTCAACGCGGATCATTCTTTTATTGTCACAAAGCAGCCTGTAGAGACAAATCGTAGAAGGTCGTGAGACCCGAATCGAAAGGCTTGTTAGAATGAAGCACCATACATTAAGCATCTTTAGATTATGAATCGTATGCCTTCAGAAGCGAAGCAAGAACATTTACAGTGGCGTAGAGACAAGATTTTAGAACTAAGCAGTAAAGGTGTTAGCGAAAGAGAGATTGTACGACTAAAATCAAGGCTTCAGCAGCAAGCTGAATGGTTAGACCAACATCACAAACATAGAGAGGATGCGATAAGAGGAAGATTAGCAGAAAAAGATCAACAAATCAACGTTCTTCTACGCAAAGATGCTTTGAACACCGACTCAATCTCTGCACTATCAGACAAACTTGCATTTGTAATGAAGGAGATAGAGACTCTAAAGAAGAATTCTCATTTCTAATCGTATTCAGATGGTTTTGGTATATCTAACATCCATCGCGCATAGTTGTTTTTAGCTCCTCTCGGATCGTTACTAATAGATCCTTTAATAAGCTGCCAATATATTTCTGGATACATTTTCTTGAATGTCTCAGCTATTTTCTTGTACATATTTCCATCTAGGGTATAGAATATCCGTTTATCCCCGACTGAAGGAGATGAGTTATGAAATAATACAGTAGGTGTTATCCTAATGGGAACCGCCTTCAGTGAATCAAAATCGTGATGAAATCCTCTACCACTTTTTGATCTCCTTGGTGCAGGATGATCGATCTGGTTTAGGAAGATTTCAAGAAAGAATTTGTACATCAACAGCGGCTGGAATACATCTAATGTCCAAGACTCAGTAAGCTTATTTTTATCTTCTTCACCTATTGGAATATCCCTTACCATATTAACAAAATTATCGTCTAGAGGTCTACCGGCCTCTAAAAGACAAAAGAAAGCGTAACATCCAAAAAAAGTTATTAGCTGTTCAACATTTTCTTTTAAGGTTTTACAGTAAGGATTATGCAGGTTTTCCATCAGGTTAGACAATGCAGTAAAACCCACGACATACGTGTCGTATTAATATACCCTCCGAGATCTCTTAAATCTAGACATAAATTGACTAAGATGAAAAGGGTTACACATACGTTCCTTAGTGGAAAGATAAGCTCTACAATCATAATTCCGATTGATGTTGCGAGAAGGTACGGTCTAGATTAACCTG
>JAATVR010000252.1 GCA_014523665.1 Nitrososphaerales archaeon TH526 | reverse complement strand
TGGCTTCAGGTCTTGGCATACTCTTTTAATCCAGTAAAATCAATTCCGACTACAGGTTCATTTCCAACAACCCACGCATTGTGTCCCGGTGGGATTACAGCAGCATCGCCTGGACCGAATTCTTCTTCTTCGCCGTCGTCCACTACCACCTTAATTCGGCTACCTGTTTTCACAATAGGTTTGACATTTTTCCCAGCTCCAACCTGGTTGAAATTTAGCTCGACCAATTGTGACGTCACCAAGATTTGCCAGCTCAATTTTCAGGTGATGTATTTAGATTCTTCTTTTGCATTTTTGCCATTGAATCGAATATATTAGAATTCAATTATAAGAATTGTCCCATAAGTTCATCAGCTTTAGAACTATAGGTCAATTTTAGATCATGATTATTAAGTCCATTAGAGCATATTAATAAGATATTGTCTACTAAAAGAAAAATCGCTATTGCAATTGCCTCCGCCTTAGCAGCTTACCTTGCCAGCAGGTACATTGTAAAGAAAGGCAGGGAGAAGAAGAGTTGTAATCGAGAATGAGCCCATAGTTAAGAAGATATCTGTGAAAATATTAGAACGAAGTATTAAGCGTACTCCCTTGAATGTAAACCATTATTAGTCATTCCTTCCATTGTTATTTGTATATCTATGGAGAGAACTAATAATATAAATAGTTGTGATAGGCGTGTTCATGCATATAAAAATGTTAAGACTATGGAGCAATGTAAGGAAGAAGCCGGGGTTTACTAATAATGGAGACGTACCTAAAAAATTGCGCAGTTATGCATGAAAGTCAGTCTGTACGGATCTTATTATAGTCTCTCCGTCGTCTAAAAAAATGCTGAATCTTAGTAACGACATTTACAAAAAATATACGTTTAAATACATTAGCAATGAGCGAATTATAGAATGCCAAAGTTTCTGGATGTACATCCCATGAAAGGGTTTGATGAAGATACTTTAAGAAAATGGACCTTGCCTGCTCCTGTGGATGAATTTGGTGTCAAACCTGAGAATATGTTTTACAATAAAAAAGAGGACAGATTCTTTTGTCTTCTTGATGCTCCCAATAAGGAAGCAATAGAAAAACATCATGCGAGATTTGGATTAAAGTGTGAATGGATTACAGAAGTAGAAACGACAGCATAGGATAAGTGCCAGACAGAAGACTACAACAGACTGTAAGATAAACTATCATTACTAACCGTTAGTAAATCGATGGTACGCAAATAGTCTTTTGAGAACTTCAGATTCTGCCGGTCTATAGTAACTGGCAGAAATACCAATGTTATGTCCCATAGTCATCTCTACATTGATCGGTTTCATTACCTGTTCAGCATGAGTCTTGTAGAATTTGCGGAAACCGTGGGCTGCTTTCCACTCAGGTCGTCTTTCACATTGTTTGAGAGGCTCTCTAAGTCCTGTTTGGCGATATTGGTATTGTACACTATAAAATGGGTAATTACAAACAGGCATTGGATTATCATAGTAAGGCACTTGAGACTAATGAAGACCTAAATGATAGGGTTGGAATGGCAAAAGACTATAACAATACTGGTACTGTACTCTCTATAATGGGTAATTACCAACAGGCATTAGACTACCAGAAGAAGGCACTAGAAATTCATACAGAACTAAATGATATGGTTGGAATGGCGGCAGATTATAACAATATTGGTATTGTACTCTCTAATATGGATAATAGCCCAGATGCATTAACTTATCATAAGAAGGCGTTGGAAATTGATGAAAACCTAAATGATAGGGTTGAAATGGCAAGAGCCTATACATACATCGGTTCTGTACAATACCACTTGAATAATTTTGGTGGAGCCCTAGATTACTATATCAAGGCGTTAGGAATTAACGAAAGCCTCAATGACAGGGTTGAAATGGCAAAAGACTATTGGGGTATTGGTCAAGCACTCAAAAAATTGAATAAACGTAAAAAAGCGGCGGAATCAGTCCAAAGCGGTTTGAATATTCTTTCGGAGTTAGAGAAAGAGACTGGATACCGTCATCCTCTGGTAGAGACACTCAAACAGATAAAGGAATCATTGGACGATAAAGGCGCATGACGTATTCTTCTGCAATTCTGAATACCACCTCCAAGTATTATCTCTGGTTCTTTCATCACAGGTAAATTTCATGCGTTCCTATATTGTCTCTTCTTGCCGTCGGTGAACAAGGTAGAAAGAAATAATAATACACGTTCCGATTTCGGCTACTCTAAATTCGCGCGCAGAAATTGAGTCGTATAAAACGACTACTTGAAGGTTCTGTATGTAAACAAATCATGCGCGCGCAACAAAAGTTACTCACTCACCAATTTAAAGTCGACATCACATTCTGAGGTCATCTTAACCGATGTAACCCAATCTCATTTCATACCGAACTTTGAGTGGTGTTTTTCCACTGCAAATCTGTCAGGGGCATCTGACAAACAAAATATCATACAGAATCCAGGTCATGAAAAATTTTAATAACTTTGATTCCGAATTCATCTCTAGGTTCCTTTTGATCCTTTCCGAGATAATCTTATGTATATCCACCCATTGAATGGATATCCATGAACCTAGGCATTTGTGGGGTAGTTGAACTATTTGTTTGTTCTATGCCCCAGGAGGACTCTCTTAGTACTTTGTATTATCAATAATGCCTCCTTCATAGGCGACGAGACTGCCCTCCAATATGCAAAAAAAGACACTAACAGTTGATGTAGTCAATTCTTTTCCAACAGAATTTTAATTTTCATGCGTACATCTACATTGTATGTATAGATCTCTTCAACACGAAAACCTGGCCTCATAAACCATTGTAGATAGTTGTGCATGTCTAAATGTGGATTTTTCCTCCGCAGAAATACTCGTAAGAAACACAATTATTGTGTCGCAATCCAATATGATACTCAATTAAATTGATTACTTCGGATACAGATTTATGTCAAACTCATGCTTCTCATCCCTTTTCGTGATTTGAATCGAAAACAATCTGTCCGTTTGGCAGAAATAAATCAAGTACATATATCTGATTAAGCTATGCATCTTTTTCCGCTCAACCCAAATAAATCAAATTCATAATTTATAATCTTAGATTGCGAATTATGAAGCTCCAGCGGTGAAGATAGATTGACACAGGAAACTGGAGATCGCATTAGTAGAGATCGTATAGTATCACTTACAGATGCGGTTCTTGCTATAGTTATGACGCTGTTAGTATTGGAAATTGTTGTACCGGAGCTATCTCGTTCAGAAGCTGCAACTGAACTTCCAAAACGATTACTTGAGTTGTTGCCAGTTGTTGGGAGCTACGCAACAAGTTTCATAATCTTGGGGTTTTTCTGGATTAGTCATGATGATCAGTTTCACTACATTAAGCGTGCCAATCGAACACTTCGCTGGATAACTATCTTTTATTTAATGTTCATAGCATTTATACCGTTTTCTACAGCTCTGATTGGAGCATATGGAGATCTCCAGATCTCGGTAATCATATATGGAATCAACATTATCATAGTTCTAGTCTGGACATATTTGCAATGGAGGTACGTTACAAAAGAGCATCGTCTAGTAGATAGCGATCTTGACCCCAAATTCATAACAAGAATGTCAAGAAGAATAATTGTGGGGGCGATACTATACATGATAGCGATTGCTGTTTCATTTTTAAGTACTCAAGCAAGTCTTATATTATTTATATTAATCCCTGTACATTATCTCATACCCCCGCAATACTTTTCGTTCCGGTTCACCAAAGATAAGTAAAGATGTCCGATCAGTATCATTCCTCAATTGAAAAAAGATTCAAGGAAATAACGATTCAGTACATAGAAGATAGAACCGTGTCAGATCCTGTAACTTCAAAAGACTTACCTTATATCGGTCTGAAATAGAGCAATATAATAAGGTCATCTTCCAACTCAGTTTATATGGGAAAGCTACAGGATACCCAAAGAGCATTAGTCTTACAAGGTGGAGGCTCACTTGGTGCATATGAAGCGGGAGCCTACCAAGCATTATATGAAAGGATTACTAAAAGGGACAGAGAAAAAGGAGTAAGAGATAAACCATTTTTAGATGTTGTGGCAGGAACGTCAATAGGTGCGATAAATGCTGCAATAATTGTAAGCTACGTAGCAGAAAATAATACGTGGGAGGGCTCTTCAGAAAGGCTAAATGAGTTCTGGGAGTATTTGTCAAAGGAATCTCCATTAGATCAGAGCCCAGGGTTTACGGCTTGGTGGGATTATTTACACAACAACGTACACCCTGGTATTGCCTCCGGAGAGGCTGCAAGAAGATATTATTCATCAAAGCAATTTGCGATTACAGGCGTACCTTCAGTCTTTATCCCTTTGGTCCCACAATTTGATACTAAGTTCTTTGATTTTCTAAATATTTGGTATCGTTTTGACAGCGGACCATTAAAAAGAAGTTTGGAGAGGTTCGCAAAATTTCCAATAGCAACAAGTTTCGATGAGAAATCATCATTGCAGCAACCAAGGCTCATCCTCATGAGCGTTGACGTGGCAGAAGGAGTTGCTGTAGCATTTGACAGTTACGAAACGGAAGATGGTTCCAGAAAATCTGAATATGGAAAATACATTACACAAAACGGGAAAGGAGAGAGATACCAACATATCATAAGGTATAATGATGGAATTACATCAGAGCAAGTTATTGCAAGTGCGTCGGTGCCTATTAATTATAGTTATACCCCTTTAGAGGTTGAAAGTTATAATAGCAATACAGCTAACTATGAGAAGAATATCCGTTACTTCTGGGATGGGGGAATAATGAGTAACACTCCGTTAACACAACTTGTTCAACTTCACCGTCTTTATTGGCTCAAAGTAAAAGGTTTAACAGACAATGTTCCAAAGTTAGAAATAGGTATAGTCAACGTTCATCCAGTTAAACAAGATACAATTCCTTGGGATCATGATGGTGTTACAAACAGAAGTAGTGATATAACCTTTTCAGACAGAACACGACGGGAGCAAGAGGCTTTATTACTTGTGTCAGACTACGTCGACCTAGCAAGGAAATTAATCCAGATTGCAAAAGATTATGGGGCAAAAGATGAGATCATAAATAATTTGTTATATAGTAACACTTTGAATCATGGCCTAGCAATGAAATCTAGAAAATATTCGGATATCCTTGTAGGACAATTTGAGATAGGAAAAGTAGTACGAATAAACCGCAAGAATGATGAAAACACAATATCGAATAAGATATTTGACTTTTCGCCCAAGACAATTGAGCACCTTAGAGAAAGTGGATATAGCAATAGTATGGATCTTAGCGACGTGGAATTTAGTTGAATATTTCTGACAACTTATTGATATATCATAAATTAAGTTTCAAGATTAGGACGCTGTCTCACCACGATATGATTACTCTTGTAGAATTCTATTTCCATTCCTCTTGTTAAACTATACTTTATTCTGAATGATTCGTCATTAGCGATAGGCAATAGTTCGGTGTTATGTGAATTGCAAACAGGACAATCGAGAACATGTGATGATGATCCTGATAGAGACTCTAAATCGTCAATGCCAAAATAAGTTGCACACCAATAACAGGAATTACATATCGCAAAATGGATTTTATCGATAGGTTGCAATATCTCATTACTTTTAATGGTATTTGAGGAGGTGTTGGCTTTCTTCAGCCGCAAATCATACGCTACATTAAGTCTAATTACTGCCATAACAATTCTAAAATACTATTATTACAATCTTACTCTATTATACGTTGTCATGACTTTGCATGATCGCCTCATTATTTCGAACATTCTTCGCAAGTCTATCATTTGGATGTACTACAGTAGTAATAATTGACCATTAGCTATTAAACGAATTCTAATTGAAATGAATCGAAGAACCCACTAATATTTGAGGAAATTATGAGATTACGATTAACAATGAGCATTAGCATGGCAGGTCTCCCTGGGTTATTAGAGTCTTTTATACCCAGCTCAATGATTTGTAATGTATCAAATCATCTTCCCAATCATTTCTAAACAGAAAAGAACACAGAGATGATATGCGGCGACGATCGGGATTCGCTCCAGTTATTTGAGCAAGCCCTTAAATCAATTTATAATGTAATTTTAGTTGCTTCTGGCGAGGATTGTACTAATAAAGTCATAAATGATAAGAAACAGGGGTTAACAAAATACATCTTATGCTAGTTGGTTAGCATCTATTTATACCATAATGATGCATTTAATTAGTACTTATGCCTGATACGAATAGGTTTGTTAACAAAATAATGGTCATTGTAGGTTTCCTTGTATCAATTATTATATTGGCGTTCACTTATTTCTCATTTCCTTCAGGTGTAGAACTATTTGCCCAACAACAGAGTACTATTTCTATAGACCGAGCCACTGTCCTCCCTCTAGTTAATGCAGAGGGGAATCAAGTGAAGGTTGTAGTAAATTACAGCATGGGAGATGGATCATATATAGGACAGAGAATAAATGCCGTAATGGGAATTTACGACCGCGTAAACGGCACATTAATAAAGCTGACATCATTTCCGAATGGTTTTATCCTAAATAATACAGAGGGTTCAATACAGATGGCAAGCACATTAACTGACCCAAAAATACAAAACATATCAACTATTGTAACACTTACCAATGCAGAAAAATCTGAAAAGTACTCTAATGACGTTAGGTCCGATCTTGATCTGAGATCGATATTACCTACCTCCCTACCAGTGACAATAAACTAGACATTAGTATTACATTAATGGTACCGTCTGTTTTCATCTGTTTTCATCTGTTTTCATCAAAAACTATCCTGAACTCAAACGAGTATGCGATAGCAAACAAGAAAGAAAAAGGCACGATCCCGGAAAGGATGAAATTAGAAATAATTAGAAAGTGGATGACAAGAAGTTAAGCCGATCGTGGGCAGCTATTACCACTACTAATACTTTTGATTGATTCCGCTAAACATTGGTTGTTGAGGTTCTGAGAGTGAAGGTCCTCGGATCTAGTAAATAAAATTCCTTAAGAAAAGCATTCATCATTTCTTCTGAGACATGCCGTAAATCTACTTCGCCCTTTCACATCTTATTTAGATTTGTAATCGCTTGTTTAGAGCGTGCAATAGCCATCACTAATCCGTGGTAATCTCTTACTCTTTCAAATGTGGTTTCATAATGCCTCTTATCTCCTGATGCAGTAGCACCAGATATCAACATTACATCATATCCTATGTTAAATCCTTCCCTCAAGGAAGTCTCTACACAAATTTATGCATCGATTCCTTCAAATACCAACAAATTAATACCTGCACTCTTACGCCAGATTCGTAGTTCGATATCCTGGAAAGCAGAATCTCTTCGTTTGATAACTACTGGATCATTTTCCTTAGGCTTTAGTTCACCTATTGTGATTCCATCCCATGTACCTCTGATACAGATGGGCGCGTTCAGTCTCTCCTGTCTTGATTTTGGTAAAAAGTTGTGGATTTTTGTGAGCATGTCAATCCCACTTGCTTCCTTAACTGCTTCATTGTAAAAGACAGGAATTCCCATACTTCTACAGAATTCGATCAGATCTTTAATTTTTGGAATTATCTCCCTGTAATTGGGAGTGTTCATCCCTATCAAATCATATGAGCCACCCTTGCTAACGAAACCATTTTGCATATCTACGACTATTAAACAAGGTACAATTTTACGCCCAGATGGAAGAGTAGCCTAAAACATTTAGGCTTTCTACAGGATTGAGAGTATATAAAATACCCGTAGCTGCTAAAGCTGGTATTGAATTGAGATGAAAGAATGGCAGTGTCTTAGAGGAGATACTTGAATTAATGCCAATAAATTGTATTTCATCTCTGAAAGTGAGCCAAGTTAGTGATGTATTGGAAGGTGAGGGATTGCTTGCACTAAGGGCGTCATGAATAAGCTTTGATGATGATTCATTAGACCTGTTTTCTTCCGAATGCAATTATGATACTTGGTCAAAATCCCTTGAATAAAGCTACGATTTCAGATAAAATCTGGATTAGTCGAAATGGCCTGCATAAAACCTTGCTGGCGGATACCTACTATGTCACATGATCAATATATACTGATAAGTAGGAGGATTCCAGATACGCTAAATCACTCCTTCTGATATAGTTCAACAAAGTACTTTCTATTTATGGACCCGTCTTTGATTTTATTGAACTCTCATGATAAGTTCTTATAAGAGACAACAGAAGTTCCATATCTTCAGTGCTGAGGTTTTCTAGTCCATCTATCCTACCTTTTAGCATCTGCTTCGTATCATAGCCCAGTTGGTTACGGTTCTTTTCTGCTCTTGATCTAACTAACCCTGCAGCGAGTGTTGATATAAAGATGCTAGTAATTCCGATACCGACGAGCATAATAATACTTCCTACAATTCTTCCAGCAGCAGTATCGGGATCGGGGCCGAATGTAGCAGTTGAGGCCGTTTGGATAGTCCACCACAGAGCATCTCCCATGGTAGCTATTTGCGAATTCTCAACAGGATGTTCCACAGAATAGAAAAGAAATGCCAGGATATTCAAAGTCAGGAAAAAGATTACGAATACTTGTAATGTTGTATGGCCTCCAAGAATTCTAGATTTATCCTCTAAAGAACGGGATATCCTGATTACATATATTAACGCCAATAATCGAAAGATTGCTACAAGCGTAATGATCCCATCATAAGTATCGATACTCCGGGCTGAGGCGAAAATGACAATCGGTATCATTGCAGGGAGCTCATACCAATTATTCATGATAAATCTCCTGCTTATGTGAGACTCCTTCATCCTTCTGCAGAAGCCATATACCATGAGCGCGACGACACAGGTGTCAAAGGAATAAATGATAATATTTGCAGCTCCTGTTGGAGACAACACGATCATTGCAAAAAGTACAATGACATCTGCAAGAATAAGAAAAGATAGCAGAATCGCGCCTCTTTTTGCCCTCATGCCATCTTAACATGCAAAGG
>JAATVR010000251.1 GCA_014523665.1 Nitrososphaerales archaeon TH526 | reverse complement strand
CATAGACATCCTGAAATAGCAAACAAATGACTGAGCGGTAAGTGTTATGCAAACTGGCTCTTTGAATCTACGCGAAAATTCAAGACTAAAGAAGAACGTTACCAATACATCAGCAAATTTATTTCTCACTATCAGCTTGGAGCCTCTTATTACTGTTAGTACTATAGCTTACTAAAAGTTAAAATCACCACCGTAATCCATTCCAGAGCCTCCAGAGCTGTCAAATCCACCCCCCTCGAAGTCTCCGCCTCTACCTCCGCTGCTACTTGAGTCAGTGGCGCCAGAATCTTCTTGACCTGCTGTATCTGTATCTGAATCAGAAGCGGAATCAGATGTCCCTCCAGTATCACCGGCCATTGAACTTTCCTGAGGACTCATTGGCAACCCTAGAAATGACATCGCTGAGGCGAAGAACAAGACGTCTAGTAAACCCGAAAACAACAGAAAAGGTATCCAGGATCTATCTGTCCCCATAAATGACTGGAATTGAGCAGTGTTACCATTACTGTAGGCTTACTTAATATCTTTGGTCTTTTGCTCAAACTCGCGCTTCTTAGAATTCAACAATTCATGACCAGTTTCATTAATTGTGAATTCAATCTTGCTCCTTAAGAGGCCTTTCTTTTCTATTCGGTTCACCAAGCGCTGGACAGCAAGATCATTAAGTATAAGTTCAACCTCTGTTTTATCAAGTCTAGTCACTGTACTTATCTTGTTGCTGTTTTCATACCTCGACCAATTGCATCCAGGACCATGAAATGATTAGGACTGTCATTAACTTTCATCCCCCTAGACATATCTAATATAGCCTACACCGTGTACTATAATAGATTATTAATACTATCTATGCGGTGCAACAGATTGATTCAGACGTACAATATTAGAGATTTATTGTGGTAGTTAGCTTTTATCTAATTACCAGTTATAAGTACACATCTAAACCTAGCTTTACCATCCATCATGAACCACTATCTTTAATAATGTATGAATAAGTTAATCGCTATGGATATTAGTCCGTTTCATGTGAATGTTCCGGAAGCAGAACTTACCGAATTACGCAGGCGGATAAACGCGACAAGGTGGCCTGAACGGGAAACGGTCACCGATGCATCGCAAGGTGTGCAGCTCGCGACGATGCAGGAACTCGCGCGTTATTGGGCGACCATTACGACTGGCGAAAGATCGAGGCAAGAATGAACGCCCTGCCGCAGTTCATCACCGAGATCGATGGGCTTGACATTCATTTCATTCACGTTCGTTCGAAACATGAGAATGCATTGCCGCTGATCGTTACGCACGGATGGCCCGGCTCGATCATCGAACAGATGAAGATCATCGATCCGCTGACCAATCCCACCGCACACGGCGGAAATGCATCCGATGCGTTCCACCTAGTTATCCCGTCAATGCCGGGTTACGGATACTCAGGCAAACCGACCACCACCGGGTGGGATATTCCCCACATCGCACGTGCCTGGGTCGTACTGATGAAGCGCCTCGGGTACACGAAATTCGTGGCGAAAGGCGGCGATTGGGGTGCGGTCATCACGGAACAAATGGGCCTGCAGGCGCCTCCGGAGTTGCTCGGCATTCACACCAACTTGCCCGGCATCTTTCCAGCCGACATTGACGGGGCGGCCTCTTCTGGCGCGCCGGCGCCATCGGGTCTCTCAGCCGATGAGAAACTCGCTTACGACCGTCTGCAGTTCGTTTATCAAAAGGGAATCGCATACGGGTTCCAGATGGGTCTGCGACCGCAGACATTATACGGAATCGCGGACTCACCCGTGGGCTTGGCCGCTTATTTCCTTGATCACGACGCACGCAGCTACGAGCTGATTTCACGCGTCTTTCAAGGACAGGCCGAGGGCCTCACGCGCGACGACATCCTCGACAACATCACGATCACCTGGTTGACGAACACGGCGCTTTCTGGCGCCCGTCTCTATTGGGAGTATTGGGGCAACGGGTATTTCAATGCCAAAGGCGTCTCCATCCCGGTTGCCGTGAGCGTCTTCCCTGACGAACTCTATCCGGCCCCAAGGAGCTGGGCAGAGCGGGCGTTTCCCAAACTCATCCATTACAACAAGGTGGAGAAAGGCGGCCACTTTGCGGCATGGGAACAGCCGCAAATCTTTTCAGAAGAGGTTCGTGCGGGCTTCAGATCACTGCGCAACTGATCATCTATCCCGATTCGGATCACCGTTCACATTTTCAGTTCCCGACCACTTCTTGTCGCGTACGCGCTGCACGCATGTTTCTGGACAGGTGATCGAAATGAGTCGAGGAGGGTCTGCTACTAGCAGCCCCCGTGTATCTAGACGGGCCTTCCCTAAAATTAATGGCGGCAGCTGGCATCGTCATGTTCATCTATTGATAGTTTAATAGATTATCTATTTGGTCCGAACATTCCTTATGTAAAGCATCAATTTGTGTGATCAATTGTTCACGCTTCGCCAATCTGAAAATAGGCTATGTGATACTTCACTTAATAAATTTTCTTCTACAGTGTAAATAATCTGCAACGACATTGTAACAGCGCGCGCAAACAACGCAGCAGTTTGCATAGAGGTTTTATTTTCCTAGAATTCCTTTGCTTATAAATGAATGCATGATTAAACCCATTTAAACACGCGATAAAACGTTGCATGAGAACGTCTTATACCTATATAAGGCCCATACCGCACATATGAAAGACGATCTTGACTAAGACAAACGTTCGCAGTAATAGCGATACGTCTGGGGATACTGAGTTTTTCGTTTGTTCCGAGTGCAAAGCTAGATGTAGATCTGAAGACTTGTTGAATGAACATATGTATGAGGAACATGGGAAGCAATGACTAACACTAATACGTCCAAAATTGCTCATGGATTGAGGTATGGAAAGATAATCATCATTATCCCAAAAACCGACTGAATTAATGAGACAATTAAATCCATGTCTCTTCTATGTTAAGACACTGCCTCGTAAAGGTTCTCCTTAAAGAGAATCACAAGCAAACATAAATATTAGTTTTACCTAATTAGGATTAACTAATACAGTGAACCATTAACTATTGGAATGTCTGGGATTGGCATCTATGGAAATTCTGATAGAAAATGACTGCACGCCAGGTCAGAAAATACACCTCCTACTTGATTGGAATTCGATCAACAACCATCGGTCCAATCGAGTAGGTTTCTAGACTACGTGGCAAGGAGACAATGGTAAGTCTATAACATGGAATTGATGGTCAGCAGTTCTACACGGTCGTGCATATCCTGATATAGTGCCTATGTGTATCTTAAACTACCCAGTAATAAAATGAGACCGCTTCCCGCACATATTATTGCATATGTAGGTTGATTTTGTCTGCTATTGGGCCTATGAACCTATATAGCTTAGGAGGTGTTCACGATCAATTTTCGGAGATTTTTTGAAAGGAAACATTATGCTTGACATGAGAAATGGAAAAAGGTAGAAAAGTGATTCTTACAAAAAGGAGTCGTGACGTGTCAAGCGAACAGTTGTTGTGCTGAAATCAAATTACCATCAATGGTATTGACTAATTGTTGCAATTCGCTATGAGGAACTCTGGTTTCTATTGCGTTTTGCATGTCTTCCCTGATCAATATCTCAGTCGCTTCCATCAACGCTGGATCAAGTTGGCCAAGTGGAGCTTCTAAATACTCAAAGTTATCCAAATAAGCAATCTGTGCCAATTCAGCTGCATCTGAATACCGTATTCTACCGCTGCCTGATTTAACAAGCTCTGGATCGTAGAGATTATTTCTATTGGCTCGCTAGCACTTTGAGCTTCTTCAGCTGATGCAGCATCACTTTCAGTTGTACCTTGAGCGAACACAGGTCTACTTGCTATAGAGCCCACGAAGAGCGATATGGCGACTAAGACTCATATAGATGACGAATACGGATGTCTTACTTGATATTTGTCTGTTCATGACAACAATTTGCCCCGGAAGTTGTTATTTAAATTAATAGCCGTTTCTTAATAATGAAAACTAAAATCATTAGCTAAAGATTGTTTAATTTCTTCATTGTTGTTGTGGTTGTTGTTGTGGTTGTTGTTGTTGTTGTTGTTGTTGTTGTTGTGGAGCGCCTTTTCAAAAGAAAGTTAGAATTCGTTTTAGCAGAACGTTGATCATTGGGTGTTGACTGCTTTTGGTTCGTAGCCTAACAAATTTTTAGATGAAAGTTGTATTCCATTTTTCCTAAAACTAGATATGCTAGCAGACAGATCCGGGGAGTAAAGTGTTACCACAAAGAAAATCTAATAATATCAGTGACAATATTGAATGGACTAGCCAATGTAGCTTCAATGTATTAGTCATTTTTAACATTAACCAAATTATTTTATATCAATGGATGTAAGGTAGCCTGCCTAATTCAACAATTCAAATCTAAATTCATACTAACTTTCGACAGTTCATTAAAATAGGGCTGAAATGACAAGTTTCATCTTATTATCTGGGTACATCTATTTCTTTATTTGAACTGCAAGTCCATTTTCATTCAGACATGCCTCAATCGCTTTTATCTTACTTTTATAATAGAGGACCTTCTTTCCGTTATTGTCTATCGAAGCTCTTTCTACACACAAAATCCCAGCCTTGCACAATCTACTTATTTTCTTGTAAGTTGAACTCAATGGCAGTTTATTCTCAGTCGAGATCTGGAGAACGGTCTTTGCCGAGTACATAGTTGAAGTAATTATTTTATAGGTGATCATTTCTGCAACTTCCCTCAACAACGATATTGAATTATTTTCTTCGTAATCAATTGAAAGGCTCATTCCGATTAGACTAACCTAATTAGTGTGGCCTAATATTTAAATGCTATCAATGTTAGGTCGAGAAGGCCAAAATTAATGAATGTTAAGATTTTCAGTCAATCTTCGCATTTCTTAAGTCGTTCTTAATCGATCTATTTAATACTCTGGTAGTTTAATTTGCTCTAATAGTTCAATTTTAAACCAATATGCCGACCGCAAAGCTCGCAGCACACTCTGGGACAAGAATATCAGAATGATTTGTTCGTTGCAGATTTTAATAATAACTATCTTTATGATTTCGATTTAAGCGAGGACAGAACAAGATTGAATCTTGAAGGGGATCTTGAAGATAAGATTGCAAACGACAATGAGGAGCTTGAAAATGTGGTGTTTGGGCAAGGATTTGGGGTTATTACCGATATTAAGGAAGGGCCAGACGGCTATCTATATTTGCTATCGCACATCAACGGAAACATATACTGGATAGTTCCTAATTTACCAATGTGACTCTATTGGTATTGGATTGTGATGTTGAGGCAGGTTTTTTCATCGTTAATAATACTAACATACGATATTTACACTCTTGTATTCATACTAGCTTTTCACTCAGATTTCCTTACTGGTTGGCAATGATTGACAGTTTAGTGCGACTCCCAATACATCTCACTTTTTAATTACAGCAAGAACGTCTCTTGAGGATGACTTTTGAACTTCATCCCTAATGACTTTTGAAAGATTTTCTGATGAAGTGAGACTCGAAAAATCTATCAGACGAATGTCATCCAAAAGATGTACTTGTGGAGGAAGATCCCAACGCTTGTCCTTTGTGTTTTCGCTTCGCTGACCCCTATCATTTGTAGCTTTATCGCTTCCTTTTATGTGACTAATAGGACTTCCGAGCAATCTAAGCAAGTCAGTCAAGACTTCCTGCTTGGTGCCCTTGACAATTCTTACCCCCGCTAGGGAAAGTCTCACTCTTCCAAACCTATCGAGAACCAGTACAGAAACTTGAGTTTTCTGAGAACGTTTGATAAATCCAAATAGATTCTTGACTTTTTTTTCACATTCAAAGATGTGATAATTCTTTGCATCAAAAGCTACACGTCTTACACTCACGTTCCGGTTTCCCTCTATTTTGTCATCACCAGCCCCTTCTGAATTCGGGCTCGAGGTAGCACCAAAAAGGTCCTTGGCTATATCTTCAGCCTCACGATTGCTAATTTCATTGGAATTCGCCGTGCCTATGTCCAAGCTCATGTTACCTGTCGCAGTAACTCGAAGGACTGATCGATCACTAACATACTCTGATTGCACCGTGATAGACTCTGGCAGTGCACCTTTAGCTAAGGCAAGCTCTTTGACTTCATCCATCAGCAGGGAGACTTCTTCTGGTTTGGGATTCACATCGACTGTTCTTTCGAGTTCTTCATGTATCATGGCAGCTGCTACACCGATTGAAGATATGACTTCTGCATGTTCTGCTTTCTTATATTTCATGTTAAGTGTCTTGGCTAAATGAGGAACTAGGATTGATGCACCTCCACCACCTCCCACTAAAACAAAATTTCTATTAGTAGAATTTCCTTCTTCATTTCCAAAACGGTCATTATTTCCCTTTCTTTTCAACAGAAATCCTTTTGGTTTGTTATACGTTAGGGCGTATTCTTTCAACATAGGATCCATGATTTGCAAAATCTTGTCAGTCGCGATATCAAGTATCTGGCTGGCAGCTTCTTCCATCGAAATTCCTAACTCCTTGGCAAGAATTGACAATGCGATCTTTGCAGATTCAGAATTGCCTTTGGCATAATCGTCATCAGAAATCAAGCCAAGGGCATTGGCTGCACACGTTGTCGTTATAGCAAATAAGTTTTCTCTCAAGTCCCCCTCTTTTACAGAATCATTATATCGATCTCCGCTTTTTATTACGGCGTAGATCATGCGTTGTTCATCGCCATTACTGTTGGATTCATATTTGCCGGTAGGGTGTTTAGACGAAGAGTCTTCTTCTATCTCAGGACTAAATCGTACAATTGTTCCCCCCTCGATCTCGGATGGCTCTGCAAAACAGGAATACTTCAAGCCAGCTATATGTGCGGATCGAGGTCCAACATCTAATATTTTTCGCCTGTCTTTTGATAACATGACGATTGAACCTCCTGCGACATTCACAACTCTCACATCCAATGATCGAATACATGTGGGGTGTTGAACTATAGTTGCGTAGTTCACTTTAGGTTTACCATCCTTTATTACACACACATTCGTGGAAGTCCCTCCGACTTCTACAAAAACTCCATTTAGTATCCTTAAATGAAGCAGAGCCCCTGCAACACTAGCAGCAGGCCCTGAAAGCACAGTTACAATGGGTTTCGTCTCAAACGCACTGATATCTGTAACTCCTCCGTCGCCTTTCATTACTTTAATTGATATATTTTTGGGAATCCCTATCTTCTCTCTTACTGCATGTTCCACAAACCTTGCGGTACTGGCTGCTTTTGGTAGAATACTTGCATTTATAACTGCAGTCATAGTCCGGATCTCAAGACCATAAATCCCTGTCAGATCATGTGCTGCAATTACAGGAATCTTCTTATCTTCAGTTCCTGTAATACTTGACCTGGCGACATTTTCGACGAAATCTTCGTTACTAGGGTCATCTACACCATATGCTTCGCTGATTACGAGTACCCTGGCTCCTTCGTGCACTAGTTCATTGATTAAAGATCTCACCCTTTCTTCGCCTAAATAGGCAGAAGTGTCCAAGTACCTATAGCAGGTCTTGATATACCTTTTTCCGTTACCATCGAGTAGGATATCTTTTATGTGAGTCCGTTTTATAATATTTGATTTCTCTAAGCCAACACCCATCCCTATGATTCCAACTTTAGTTGTATCGCCCTCGAGCAGAGCATTTACAGCCTGAGTAGTACTATGAGATATAAGTTCCACTTCATAATTTTGTATTTCAAATTTATTCATAACGTCTGATAGTACTTGTAAAATGCCTGTTGAAACCCCTTGATTTGATTTGTGGGTAGTAGGGAGGGTAGACTTTCCTATGATATTTCCTGTGACCATATCTATTGCTACTGCTTTGGTAAACGTACCGCCTACATCGATACCAACTCTTATCCGCCTCTTCCTAGAATATGAGTTGGACAGATAATTGGCATGAGCAGGAACGTCAATATTATGACTATAATCCTCAGATTTTCCAATCTTTTTTTGCTTCAAATATTCAACTTGTTCAGCAGCCATTTTCTCGTATTCTCGTGAATTAGTGTCACCTAATTATCGGCTATTACCTTTATTTAAACTAATGATCGAGTCGCAAGCCCCATTAAGATGCTGCAGTATTCAATTAACTCAATAATATATGCGTACAGACCAATTTCAGGCTTGCAATTAGGAAAGGAATTAGCGACGACCTTCCAAACTTTGGGCTGCTCAATTATGCCTTACTAAATCTAGTATTTTCTCCCATTTTGCAGATAGGATCTTCCAAGATCAGCCAAAAATGATTTTCTAGATGAAGGTCTTGTGTAGCTTTTCCTATCGGATTTTTAATGATTGGACAAATCCAATTGAATCATTTCTGAACGTTACTTTTGTAGACAGCAGTGGGTAAGCACTATTCATGCTGGCAACAGAGGTTAACTCAGCGTTGCGACAAGCTAAGGATGTTCCAACCCATTAACTTGACATTCCTTCAATTGATTGTTTGTATTCAAGAATGATACCACTGTTGGGATCGTTAATGAGATACCAAGTGACCTCCAACTGACAAACTATGTCAGATTGACAATAGAATCGAGCAGAATTTGGCTACGATGGGTGCCATAAGATCTTCTAACGGAATCATCAGGCATAATCAAAATTCAGGCTGTTCTTATTTTGCAAAATTTCATGTAATTTCGTCTAATTTCATCTTGCCCAAGTTTTGAAGTGACAAAACAGCAATGACGGAATAACAGTCTCTTAGATTCTTGGTTGCAGATCGCATCAGCATCCAACAAGTCAAATGGGAATAAGGATTTTCATTCTCGAGGATCGCCATATATTTTTTATATAAGTCAATTCTCTACGAGAATTATTGAATTATTTAACCTGAAAATTTTTCTATTTGTGCTTGCATCAATTTCACTTTTCGTACTATTACAACCTCCAATCGAGAGCGCCGCTATTCTCGCACAAGTACAAAACGCTGAGTGGCTGGAGAATTCGAAGACCAATGCCAAGCCCTAGAACAGAAGTCACTTCTGTAAATTTAAATGACGGTATATATGTTATCAGTGGTTTTACCTCAAACGATAGGAACTCTGATATCGTTGAAATGTATAACGTGGCATCCAATTCGTGGAGAACAGACATCGCACCTTTGCCTGTTCCTCTTCATCATGCCTCTTCAGTTTCTTTTCAAAACAAAATCTATATAGCAGGTGGCTATATGGGAGACTCGACTCCGAGCGATAGATTGTATATTTATGATCCAACAACTAATCTATGGACTCAACGTAATTCAATGCCTACTCCAAGGGGTCACCTAATGGAAACATCGTAAATGGAACACCGTATGTTGTGGGCGGAGATATGAACGACAGATCACTAAATGTGGTAGAATCTTATGATCCTGTTGCAAATCGATGCACCACCCACACACCGATGCCCACATCTAGGCACCATGCTGCTTCTGCGGTGGTAGGTGGCAAAATATACGTAATTGGGGGCAGGTTAGACATCTCATACGAATGCACTGATATCGTTGAGAAATATAATCCAGTCTCGGATGAATGGACTACAAATCTTGAACCTATGCCATCAAGAAGAAGCGGAATTGCTGCCACCAGCATCAACGGATCCATTTATGTATTGGGTGGAGAACGGCTTCAAGGAACATTTGATAATAATGAACGATATGATCCGGCAAACAATATGTGGACCGTCGAGGCACCCATGCCAACTGCACGACACGGACTAGGAGTCGTATCTATTGATGATAATATATATGCGATTGGAAGGGGACCGAACCCTGGATTGTCTATTTCATGGGAAAATGAAATCTACTATCTAAATAATACCGATTAGCTACAGGAAGATTTCCCTCGAAGTTTTTTTACCTGCTTTTGTTAATAAGATATTCCTTATATTTGAATAGGTAGAACAATATTTTGTGCATAGATTATATTAGTTTTCCACATATTACGATCTGATATTGAGCTCAAAGAATAAGCAGAAATTTGTTTCTAGGGAAAACGAAGAATACCTAAAGAAAATTGCGGAAATATGCGAGAATGTCATCTGTAAGTCTTGCGGGCGTTTTAACGTAAGGCACTGTAGATTGTGCCGTAATTGTGGGAGTGAACTCAGACCCGATTAGAAGGGAACAAGTTATGAATTGATCAAGTACTAAACCATAAGATTTTAGCAAAGTCGAAGTACATGATCAATTCAGCAGATACCTACAGAATTCAATTCACAACTACTGCTAGAAGCTCGAATAACAGCTTTCTATAGTATGATTGGGCAAAATTCATTGGGTTATATTTTGAAAAGGAAAGGAGATTCTATTTGGTGCATGATTTGAATATGAAGATAATCTAGTTCTCTGAAGCAGCAAAAACCTGTACATTATTATTACTAGTATCAGAAACATATACTTTACCTGTCGAGGGATCTACTGCAAGTCCTTCAGGCATAGAAAATTGCCCATCGGCTTGCCCTTCTCTACCCCATTCAGTAAGAAATGTTCCGTTACCTGTGAATTTCTGTACACGATGGTTACCGGAGTCAGTTACATACACATTCCTCTGAGCATCAAATGCTACTACGGCTGGCCCATCAAATTGCCCAGGGCTTGACCCGGCTGCTCCCCATGAGGCTATGAAATCGCCGTCCTTTGAGAAAATCTGTATTCGGTTGTTTCCGTAGTCGGGTACAAAGATTCTGTCATCCTGACTAACACTAACATCCCATGGCTGTATGAATTGCCCATCATCTGTCCCTTCCGATCCCCACTTCTTAATAAAGGTCCCATCACTAGAGAATTTTTGAATACTTGGTTGATCCCTGTCACTAACATACACATTCCCATCTGAGTCAAGATCTATTCCGTGCGTATGTAGAAATTGCCCATTTCCTTCACCTTCCTCGCCCCAAGTAGTGATAAACGTTCCATTCTTAGAGAACTTCTGAATCCGGTCATTATTTTGATCTGCAATATAGACATATACATTATTGACATCTTCATTATTCTCATCTTCAACTTCGTTTCCGTGAGGATGGCTAAATTGCCCAAGATCCTCGCCTGACGAGCCCCAAGTGGATTTGAGCGTGCCATTGGCATCGAAAATATTGATACGATTCTCTCCAATCTCATTTACAAACACATTACCCTCACTGTCGACATCAATCCCTTCAGGTTGTGGTAGTAGATCCTCCTGCGTGTTCGTCTCTTCATCGCCAAAGTTTGGAGAATCCAAAGCCATCAAGAAAGTATAATTCTTTGCCGAATTCGATGCGTCCACCTTTGGAATCAATGAGTCTGATTGTCCAAAAAACAGATAAAGTGAGAGGACGCTGATGATGATACAAATCAAAACTGATAAATAACTAACAAGGCCAATCTTCACTTCACTGGTGTGATTCATTTGTATGTAATAATGATTTGCTGCGCTATATATCTTCGTATGTTGGCAGTCGAGCTGCGTTCCTATCAATAAATCATAATCGATTCCGGCATATTCCAATACATCTGATACTAGTAGATGAAATCAATAGATAATCAAGTTAAATACTATATTGAACATCTTTGAATGAGAATGGTTCTCGGAACATTAGTGTATGTAATCCTAGTTATTATTGCTATTATCATCATAATCTTTCTGCTAAAATATCTATTCCAATTATTCTTTGTAGCACCTATTGGAACAGATTATTCTACTGATTTGTTCTATCTTAAAGAAATTCTATTGCCTATGAACTAAATAATATTGTTCGACGGCCGCTTTCGCTTATTATTTTCTCTTGTTTCCAATGTAGTAATCAGTCCCGATGTACTACACATGACCATACTGTCGTAAACTTGGGTCACACTCGAGAACTTCGATCTATTTTAGCTCTTGTTAGAATTGGCCTAAGATTTTTCTGTTCTACGCGCGGCTACCGGCAAAAATTGTTCAGTGCTTATGGGCCACCAGCAGATCATACGATAGCATATGCTGCATACAATCTCTAGTCTTGAACTATTTGTACTAAATTTTATCGCGTCAAAATTCGTCTTTCCAGAATTACAAAAGCATTCATTAGCCCATTGCAAATTTTCTTATCTGCTATTATGGACAAATCCACGATATAACCATACGGGATCATTCTATCTGGACTATCGATATAATTCCAATGTGCACATAAT
>JAATVR010000250.1 GCA_014523665.1 Nitrososphaerales archaeon TH526 | reverse complement strand
TTTATTGTAAAACATATTCTCAGGTTTGACACCAAATTCATCCACAGGAGCAGGCAAGGTCCATTTTCTTAAAGTTTCTTCATCAAAGCCTTTCATGGGATGTACATCCAGAAACTTTGGCATTCTATAATTCGCTCATTACTAACGCATTTAAGTTGGTAGAAGTTTACCATGATCAAGCGATATTTGTACCGGTAATAATAGCGATAGCTGACTCTCATCATTTCCCTCACTTGTATTCTGATGACTTACGAAGCGCCGACGTGAACTATGATATTGATCACGGGGATGACCCCCCTAGCGGATGGCAAGCTACTATTGATGGTCAACCGATTGTAGCTAACTTGACCAAATTCAGAATAAAATCTCCCAAATTTCTACTTCATGTATCTCAGAAGACTGCAATTGGGGGTGAACTGGAGGTACCAATGACATCCCACGGGACCTGGAAGCCGTAGCTGCTGGTTATTGCATTTTGTTGAAACCTTTACGTCCACGTGACAAACCATATAGATTACACATACGATCTAGAGGTCGTGATGACTACCTAACAGAAGCTTTCTATGATATAACTGTTCTTACACGACCATCCCAGCCTAAGCAGGTACGTCAGAAGAAGAAAACGGATGTAGATGTCTGGCAAGAAATGCATGAAAAGGCGCTTCACACACTGACTCGAATGAAGAATAATGAAGAAATTGATATTGCTGGTTACGATGAATGGAAAAAGATACTTGAAACGGAGCTCCACAATCTAATAAAGTAACTATTCGATATCCTTAGATTCCCGTGACTCACTTACTTCCTGTATTACACTCTGCAAATATTCTTTAACATCAAATGAAGGCTCAAGTCTAGTTTGTTGTGTTAATTGATCTTGGTACTCCTTAGACAATTTCGTTACCCTCCTTTGTATTTGTTGTTCAACATGTGCGAATCCTATACTCCTCAGAAGTTGGAATTCTCGTGTAACTGAATTTCTGATTGACCTACGCAACTTTTCATCTTGGGCTACAGAAATTGCAGAACAATAGATTCCTACAAAGATGAGATAAGATGACAATCCAACAAGAAGTAAGGAAGGAAGTACAAACGGAGGATAATTGCGGTTAACCAATACTATAGCCTGGCTCGAAGCAAATAATAGAACAAAACCATATGCGGAGAAGATCAAATAGCTTCGCAATACCCTATTATTCCGGACGCTTCTGGCCATGCTCCAAAATGCAATCCCAAATAGAATACCACCTGTTGATTTACTTAACGTGAAAACTAGTGTATAAATTGCACTAAATAAGATGGGTTCCAGTCTGAAAAATGAACTCAGCGCACTCAACTGCAATAATGGTTGAAACTGTGTTAAAAAAAAGCTAATGGGATAGTAAATATAATCCAATACCGAATAGATCCCAATTTTCTGGAATAATGACGTAGTAGAAACACAGTAGCGATCCAAGACATGATAAACGATGCAATTGAAGAAATTACAAAAGCATCCTTAAGGAAGAATGCCATGGAACCAGGGATCACAAATGGAACTGATGTTTCTCCTGTATGTTCCCTAACATAAGTAGGGACATCAAACAGTACAACAGCTACATAGGATAATGTAATTGCCGAGTTTAATGCTAACAGGACAGACGCTAGACCATAAGAAAAGACTAGAGCATTTCTGTCAGTTCTAAACCATGAAAAGAACAGCTTGGAAAGGAATGCTAATATGCACGCAGATAAGGAATAACTTATGAAAACAGACCCCAATAAAATGAGGACGTTGTAACGGGATGTCGTAACCATCTCTATAATACAGAGTATAAACAAAGCCATTAGAGCATATTGCGCTACACTCACAATCTTGTGTATTGCGTTGATATGTAACTCAGGATTGTTACGGATTGTCTCAATCTTTCGCTTAATAAACTCCAAAATTAAGAACTGTCCTACTATACAGATAACACCTAGGCAGAGGAAAATAATAATATTCCAATCTGAGATAAGAGGGCTAAAAACGAAAGGATAGATTTTGATAAAAGACGTATCAATAACAACTGCTCCGAAGACACTTAACACCAGGACAAAAATTAATTTGTCTGTATGTGTGAATGACGAAAAGATCTTGGGCACACGCATTAGGCTTTGCTCAATTCACATTAGAGTCACTCGAATAAGACTTATTGCTTTTGATCCCTCTAAGAAATGTTAAATATAGAAACCAATTATAGTAAGTACCAAATGTTGTTATAGAGTGAAACGATTGCTCAAGAATTTGTTTATAGCATGTGGAACAATCATAGTACTTATTCTCGCATTGCATGGCTTGATAAATTCCTCCATGGCAGATAGCATAAATTCGGGAGTATATTCTATAGAATCTAGCCCGTATGGCGTACCATATTCTAATTGGACTGGCGAATGGTGGCAATGGTGGCTTTCAAATACCGAGGCAGATAATCCAGCTGCCGATCCGACAGGCGCAAATTGTGCTAAGAACCAGAATGGTAGTGTGTGGATGCTAGCGGGAACAGTGGGAGGGTCTGCGGAACGAACTTGTACCATACCAGCTGACAAAGCGATATTGTTTCCTATAATCGGGTCTGAATGTTCTTATGCAGAATATCCTAACGTTAGATCCGATTCAGAGCTAGAGGTGTGTGCCCAAGCTGACAATAATGCCATTGCTCATTTGGAAGCTACAGTTGATGGAACAAGTTTACAACAGTTAGAAAAGTATAGGGTATTATCTCCGATTTTTAATATGGTTATTCAAGACGATAATCCCTTGGGCGCTCCTTCGGGACCTACGAAGATGGTTTCTGATGGTTACTACGTTTTTTTGGAACCGCTTCCTGCCGGGAATCATGATCTGCATTTTGTCGGAACAACTCTTGACAATCCAACTACAGGGACCGCAAGTTTTGGTGTTGATGTGAAATATCATCTCACTGTTGAGCCATAGCTAGTGACGCTGGAGCCGTTATGGTATCATTAGTCTAACTCTTTTGACCGACAGCATCCAAATTTAATATTCCCTCAATCGAACCAATATATCAAGTTCCTCATATATTCGACTTTTCCCTGTTTCAGATAAAATCTAATCTAGATTAATTACTATTGCATTATCCATGACTTGAAATATCAGACCACCATTAGGGACTACTCTTAGTGTTGAACAGACTCAATAGTCAGATAGGGTTTGTTATTCTGTCATTCTGTCCCAGATACTACTATTGGTAAATCTTTCATTTTGATAACTAGATAATTCCAAATTAGCAGACAAAGGACAGGAAATATCGATGATACGGCCAAATAAACTCCGCTGATCATTAGAATAACTTTCAGATGGGAATTTACATCTATATTCAGGAATTGGATTAATAAGAATTAATTTTGTTAGATTATCATATCTCCACTTTATCTCATCTTGTAGTTTAAACAAACTTCCTCTATAATCGCCCTTATTAGATAGTTTATTCTTTAAATGTTCTATGACGCTATTGTCTTCAGTAATCGCTAGGAGTCGATAGATCTCCTTTACAAGATTTTCTCTTTTAATTTCGTCATCATCTAGGTAGAGGTTGACAAAATTAAATGCGGCGGCAAAGATGTTATTCCAATCTCGTGCAATACTTAGGTTATATGGAAAGAATGCTCTTAATTGTGATTCAATCAGTCTGGCTACTTTGATACCTTTTACGCGTTCATCAGTAAGCACGCCTACGTCTGTCGTATTTCCTAAGTCAATTTTGGTATCGTTCCTTCTTTCCTGCTCAAATCTATTACCATAATATTGAATGAGAAAAGGTGGGCTGGGCTGGGCGGCTTAATCTGTTTGGGAAAGTGCACCGAGAAGTCCTACCATCATGCCTACGTTGATGCAGTCAAGAATTCTTTCCGTGTGGCGGTACTTAATATTGCGGAATACTAAGAGCAATCCATTTGTCTACGTTTATGTTAGTTCAAGTCTCAATACTTCTGCTGCGGGAACATTCAGGAGAACTTCGCTTCCATTAAATCCTTCTACGAATGACTTCGGTATCTTAAAGACATGCCTTCCCGTCATTAAAAAAAGTGAATCCTTATCGATTGCAATAATATTTCCCCTGTCATCATTGTCACTGGAACGCACTCCTTTTAATACCAGTCTATCCCAATTTTGGATCATTTCTGGTATATTACTTATCCATAACTAATTATATAAAATGATCTGAAATCTTGATCATGTAAGCATGGGTAGAATATCACTTATTATCTTGTTGTGATCTGCATCTACCTCGGTTGTAACCAGGAGCAAATGGTTTTCTTCTAACGGAAATGTTATCCTTTTGATTTTCTCATATTCTGACATTGCATATTTTCCTTTACCGACTTTAGATGCAAGGGAGCTCCTTAAAGCCCATCTGGCTAGGGCTTGCAAATTTGATCTTTTAGTTTCCTCTGGAGATAGGAGATTTGTTATTCCTTCACGTTGTCCACCATATTTTATTGCACCGGAATCATCACATACACCAGCGAACCTTATCTTGGATTCCAGACCAAGGATGTTTTTGCATAGTCTATCAAAATCCATGTCATATGATAATAAATGAACAAATCTAATAAATATTCTGTTAAATAAACTGGGTAATATTCAAGGCGAACTGAACTTAATGGAGACTTGCGATTGTGTAAGCATCGAAAGTGAAAAGACCTTGTTGATAAGTAGGC
>JAATVR010000249.1 GCA_014523665.1 Nitrososphaerales archaeon TH526 | reverse complement strand
TTATCGATATCCTTCGCAATAGTGTCGGAGATTCGCGAATTATTAAAATGCCATGTCCCTGCATACTCAGATGATTATGAAAAAATGTGCCATGATCTCAATTTCAACTCAACCCAACGACGCTCACTAATGAAACAATGGAATCTAAGCACCTATCGGAGGCATGAATAATGGTATCCGCGGCAGTTCCCGCGGCAGAAGCGAGCGATATACAGGCTATGATCCTGCTGCCGCGTCCGTCTCCATACAGAGGAGAACATCTCGTGCTTCGCATAGACGAAGCTGCGCAGGGACGCGAGATGTTGCGCCGCATTATCCCGCACGTCGAGCCGGCGGTGGACTGGTGGGTACCAAGTATTCCGGCTTGGTTGGGTATTGCTTTCACCTATCACGGACTCAAGGCACTCGGACTTCCGAAGGCGTCTTTGGATAGCTTCCCCGAGGAATTCCGCCAAGGCATGGCGGCGAGGGCAGACCTTCTGAATGACGTCGGTGATAACGCTCCGACTAATTGGGAATATCCATTCGGTACCGGGGACATGCACATTGGGTTGTCGATTTTTTCGAGGGACGATCAAAGCCTGGAAGCAGTTTTGGAGCAAGCGCGCCAGGGTCTTGAGAGCCTGCCTCAAATCTCAGTGATTTACCGACTGAAATTTCATTCTTTCCCGGATGGGCGTAACCCTTTTGGGTTCAAGGATGGCCTCCGCAATCCACACGTTGAAGGAAGTGGTACTGATCCCCCTCCGGGCTACAGGCAGACAGTAAAAGCTGGTGAGTTCCCACTTATATAACTTGAAAACAAATTATGCCGATCTTGGGGTTATTCTAATAGTCGTTGCAGTAGTGTGGATATGGTTACACCACCAAACAACAGCTATAGTGGGTGCAGTCACACCCACTGCCCCAACTGACCGGACAAATTTATCGTTTACCTCGAATGGATATACATCAACATATTATCTCTATGCCGGCGGGCTTGATTGGTCAGGCACGAAGCCGGTGGGTCTACTCATTTATACAGACGGTTCGGCTGAGTTTGGCTTGAAGAATCCCAAAGACACGTATCTAATGGGCGGCGGCGCCGGAATGATCGCTGTAGCAAAGAAACATAACATGATATTACTCACACCATTATCGCCAAATAAGAATTGCAGCGACGGGGACGGTTCTTGTTGGTATCTTGGTGATCCACCCGGATACACAAGATGGGCTGAAGCTCTGGTCAAACTAATCCAGTCACAATATCCGATCGATAAAAAGCGTATTGCGTTTGGTGGGTACTCATCGGGCGCACAATTTGCTACCGAATACTGGGTGCCCTTGGGCGCTGCTCAACGGACAATGGAAGCTGGTGTAATCGTTGCGATATCATTTGGTGGTTCGCCGAAAATGCCGGAAGTGGGTTATACACCGTCTTTCAGATCAAACGTGCATATGAATTGGAACGTTGGAGAGAAAGATGATTCATACTTACTTAACGATGAAACTGAGGGACCAGAGCAAGGATACAATGTGAAAGCAGGGTATGATCATTATACCAGTGCCGGATTCCGAACATCACTTGATGTACTACCAGGAGTAGATCATAATCGAGACGGTGAGTTTGGGGCTGTAATGGATGCTCAGATCGCCAAACACGTGCGGTAGTGTAACAATTCTTATATCGTGTAGCTAAGTAATATGTTTATATTGCTCGGAGATGCTGGTGTTTGGTTAGTTGTTATTGCTGTTTTAATCATAATAGCTAATAACAAAAAGTCAGTGGTTGTCGGAGCTGTTGCCCCTAGTGCCCCTAGTACAGACCAAACTCTGGCAAACAGATTATGGACTGCAATCGGTGATCCATCTCCAGCTCGTTTCCAGAAACAGGGACTTGTTACCGTAACCGGTACTGTTGTCGGCAAACAACCCCATTATAACACGGTATCCAGCACCTGATGAACAAAAAGTCTATGCTATGGACCATTGTCTAGGAGTTTTGTACATCTCTAATGCAATGGAAGAGTTTGGCAAGGCATTCAATAAGGCATTTGATTGAGTTGGGCACATCTAATGCAAACACGCCAGCCGGAAGTGAGGAAACGATAGGAGTTGGGGCAAGAGTACGTTTAATCCATTCTGACGATCCATATACGAAGTTAGAGCCTGGCGATGAGGATGTTTTCATTCATCTTTGAAGATGCACTAAAGAAAGCCTCCTTACCTTCAGCCACAGCCGGGTTATGTTGAATATACGGTCCTCCTCCATAATAAATATGGAGTTGGCCGGTGTTACCTAGAGAATAGCACCAGCCAAGACCCACATGTGCAATTTCTATAGATGTAATGATAGTAAGTCGCCGTGTCTACCAGTTAGAAAAAGCGGTACAGCGACTGATGCTTATAGATAAAGAAAATTAGACGAAGTGCCAGTTAGCTAGACTTCATTCACACTTACGAAATAACCACTTGAAGTACTATGCGTTAGCACTCT
>JAATVR010000248.1 GCA_014523665.1 Nitrososphaerales archaeon TH526 | reverse complement strand
TGCCGTGTACTCTTATGGCGTGAACGGATCCGGCTTCCTCTCCGCCATCGTCAGTGGTATCATCATCGCTGTTGCCTCCATCACCTGCATTCTCGCTACCTGTTCCACCTGCAAGTATCTTTAGCCATCTAGTATCCCCTTTGTCAATTACAAGTTTTGCGTTAGGTTCAATGATGATTCCTGCATTGAGTACCCACACCCCGCCTGTAGTTTCTTTGTCCAAGATGCTTGTATCGTTGATTTGATTATAAATATCCGTAAGAGTCGAAGTTTTGCAGGTTATTGATATCACTCGATTCACGCCGTCATAACGAATACACGGGCTGCTCTCAGAAGAGGATAAATTTGAAGTAGATGCAAAAACTTGTGTACTCCACAAAGATAATAATGCAAAGGCCACGACAAGTATTATGACAACTGGCGTTATTGTTTTTCGGCTTTTTGAAGAGGACGTAAATCACCTTAATAGGATATATTTATATGAGTTACAGAAGAATTTATATGAGTTACAGAAGATTCTAATTTTTTTCGAAACACGATACTTCTTAATATACTATCTAAACGAATTAGCACATAGACAAATTAAAAATTGTGAATTGCTATCTTCAGGTTCACCATACAATATATGAGTATACTAGTCGCACGAGTTTGAAATTCTTGACCACAATCTACGCGACAAGTCTAAACCGCTGACGTTAACAAAAGTGTATTGAACACTTACAAAATGCAGCCACTTGCTACTACTCGACGTCTAATTCCTACTTGATCATTGTTATTTGTCCTCGACTTCGTATAAATAGTCATTTGCGGTAACTATTGACATGTCTAAACGTGTCAGTGCTAAACCCTCTCCCCAAACACAAAGCCATCAGAGAAACAGATTCTTGAAGTAATTGAAGAATCTAGTCTACAGGAGCAAAAAGAAGAGCCAGTACTACCGGAGCTAGACATGGAAATTGAATGTCCCCAGGTGTAATGACATTATGGAGCTCCAATCAAACTTCGATGAATTAGTGTACACGTGTGCGAGAGCTGTATCTTCTTATTGAAATGTGTATAGTTGACAAGAAAAACTCTGCTGTAGATTAGGATGTGACGGAGAATCTGCAGGTCAGGATCATATATAATATTCTGCACATTAGTGTTTTAATCTCGTTCAGTAATACATCAATCAGCCAACTCTTGTACCTAAAGTTTCATTTGCCGCCACATTCAGTATTGGACCAAGAGCTTGTTCCATTAGTATTAATGTTACTGGTTATGAAAAATGGTGATCTGGTTCCATTTTTAGATGTTTCCCACCATTACCCCTCTTTTGCAACAATGTGAGCATCAGTGATTACGTGTATCCTACATAAACACAATAACTTATTGCGATAATCATTAATAATAGAATATCTAGAAATAGTTTAAATGGCGAGTGTAAATACAAAGTTCGTGATGTTGGCAATCGTGATTGCAGCAACTATTGCTGGTCTAATGGTAAGTGCTACTACATCTATCGAACAAGTTGTAATAGCACAGAACATGACCGAAAACATGACAGGTTCAAGCGACAATATGACTGGAACCGATAATGCCAGTGGAGCTATATCAGGAATAAGAGGATGATTTTATCCCTGCAAATAAGCTACTAGCAACTCTGGTGCTCAATATCTTTTTTGGTTTGTAAATTTCAGTGTGTATTTGAGTTTGCAGGCATGTTAAATTTCAATTTATTATTGTGCACTAATTTCTGATTCTGTGTCCTGCATCTTGATTAGCTGCTTTCTTAGCCGGTTTGCTTGTTGGAAGTTTATCGGCTTCTGCTATCTCTATAGCTCGTGTTTTATTACCATACTTTAGATCAGATTTACAATATGTATTATTGGAACTCATTAAAGATAGCTTTTTCTGTCTTGTTATCAGTTGTTATTTATTGTTACAAATTGATATTATTTGATAATTTTGTACCGTCTTATCCTCACGATGTAAGATTCAATATATGTCTTATAGATGATGTATTTACAATCGTTAAATACCTTTTTGAATAGTCGTAAACGAGAATGGTACTCGGAACATTAGTGTACATAATTGTCATTATTATCGTAGTTATTGTGATAATAGCTCTGTTGAAATTTCTATTTCAACTGTTCTTTGTAATACCTATTGGAACAGATCATTATGCAGATATTCTATATGCTAAAGAGATTCTATTATCGATGAATTACGATATGAATTAGACTAACCCTGGTCGCACAAATTTTTGTTTTATCATTGTTGCTCATCATTGGTTGGCTAGGTACAAACCAATCGAAGCCCCTGTCAGGTACACAACGTAATCTGATGCATCACCCATATTGTCGATCAACATCCTGATGATCCGTCAGTCTATCTTGATAGTGTTTTATAGTTTGACACCATTAGCATAGAGGCAATAATAATTATGCACGGTGAATGGTGGCTAGAGAATCCCACACTATCCATATTCTTGTTTTGTATTGCATTCTATTTACTCTTTAGAACACTACGTACGAAAAAACAATATAGATATCATCAACATAGCGACCATAACGATGTACAAAGAGTAATTCTTGGACGTAAAGTCATAGACACCAGCACTGGTTGGCTGCTGTTTACAGGTTTTCTCGTACTATCTGCAATTGGCGCACATTTCATAGCAGAGTACACGTTTCATCTATGTGATATTACACCTATCGACAAATACCTAGTGTTTGAAACAAAGAAAATAACACGTAATCAATTTTAGAAAGCAGTAGGAAATGATTGGTTAATGAGTGCCGGAGAACGATGGCTTTGTGGAAGACGAAGAGGAAGATGAGGTAGACATTGACGATGAATTTAAAGATTTTGAAGAATTCAGTGACAATAATGACTCTAGTATCAAATAAGATAGGTATGTTCTCCGGCACTTCTTCCATTTTACGATTCCATAGTCAGTTTTGCGGCATATAACCTTTTGAGATTCACATAAATCTTCGACTCGTTATTCTCATAATAAACTCAGATTTTAGAACATTGAGTTTCCTAACCCTTATTTTCAAGATCCGTCTTGTGTGAGGTTCCTTACTATTTCAGAGGTTCGCAATATCTGCACGCCATAATGATTCTTGATATAGGATAAACCGGACTCATGATCTTCTTTCGTAAACGCGTTCACGGCATCTTCGGGGATTATGATATTGTATCCCCTAATGAATGCCCCATATGATGTATGTTTAATACAAATGTGAGTATGAATTCCGGTCATTATCAATGTAGTTACCCCTTTCCCTCGTATGATTTTTTAAGTAGAGTATCTAGGTCGGTAGAGTCAAACGCACCATAGAACCTTTTCGAAAGAACGTGATCGTGTCGATCTGGTTTGAGTTCTGATATTACCTGTGAACCCTCTGGCCCTCTCATGGAATGAGGTCCCCATATCTTTAGTTCAGGATCGTCACTTTCATGTTCATCATTACAGTAGAAAACTGGCATACCTTTCGTTCTTGC
>JAATVR010000247.1 GCA_014523665.1 Nitrososphaerales archaeon TH526 | reverse complement strand
TCAAAGCAACTAAAGCGGGACGAGGGTAGCTACATCTATCAGGCCGTTAATGACAATGCATACGAAGGGGGTTGGATTGAATGAATGAGGACCGAATCATAAAAATGGAAAAACGTTGTAGAGTTCTTGGGTTTGATATTTGCCAGTAGGATGCATAGTACAAACGTCATTTGTTTCGTTACTGTGCAAATGATTCACTTTGTAGACAATACTTAGCAACGCAAGATTATTGCATGAGCCTAATTAGTTTAAGTTTACTCAGTCAGTCAGTCAGATCCTTGACTATCTTTGTCTTTTAAGGCTTCTAACACAACAATCCTTAGAGCAGGCGGTAAATCATTTATCTTGTTTATATGTTTCTCTATGTGTTTAAGCCTCCTGGGATCATCTAAACCCATGTACGCTCTACCAAGCTGCTGTATCAATTTAGACGCTTCCGCAAATGTTTTCTCTGATTTCTCATAGTATTCTTCGTGAATGGCTAACGTTTTATCATAAGACTTGAGCTTTTCCTTTAACATGGCTATCTCTTGAGCCTGTTGTCCCTCTAGCTGTTGTACCTTCTGCTGCAACCTCTGATTAGGGTCTATGGTCAATGCGTCTGAGGCATGAGCCATGTAATCATTGAGAACTTCACTTTCTTGAGGTCTGTAGTAATGTCCAGACATCCCAATGGAATGGCCGTGAGTTAATTCAACGTTGATTGGTTTCATTCCTGCCATTTCAGCCTGAGTCTTATAGAACTTTCTGAAGCCTTTCCCTCTCTTTGCTTCGCCTGTAAACTGGAAGGTATTCTTTACTCCGGATAATATTACAATTCTATCAACGAGATATCCTATTTGGGCATCAGATAACTTCTTTACCTTTGATTTCACACTTAGAGAATTGTATAGGTTTCTTATCAAAGGCGTATCATTTTTAATGATTTCACCGTCGTCAGTTCGTTCCTTTAAATAGGAATCTATGGCCTCTGTAGTCTCTACATTACAGTAAGCAGAATAGTGTTTAGAAGACTCGGAATATACGTCTATCTTGTATATCTTGCCTTGTTTGGTCTGCTTAGGAGACAAGTCCCCAATCTTCAAAGTGTGAACTGCTCCTATTCTCATGCCAGTTGATTCCAGAATCAAGACAATCACTTTCTCCCTTAGTCTATGGCATACCGATAACATCTTTTGAATTTCTTCTACAGTATAAGCCCTATCCCTTCGAATATTTTCATCCGGAGGCATCTCAAGTCTCACTTTCTTCCAGTCTATTTTGTAATCATCATCTCGAATAATATAGAAGAAGTGATCAATGGCTGCGACAGCGACGTTAATGGAACTACGCGCTGATTTCCTAACGTCTCTTAAATGAATAACGTAATCCTTTACCATCTGCTTAATGACTTTAGGAGTGAATTCGTGCAAAGGTGTGATATCGGTAATCTTGAAGTATGCTAGGAATTCATTGATATGATGAGTATAACAATACTTTGTCTTTTCAGATAGACTACCTGTCGTCACTTCATATTGATAATATGTAGAGAGGGATGATGGTGACGACGATGAGGATGATGAAGCCTGTTGCGTATCGATATACAGTCTCTTGTTATTATTCTCCGCCACAGCCACAGACTTTCAAATGACGCTCTATTATTTATCAATAGTATTTACTTATGATAATCTGTGTTATCAAATATCTCAATGTAACTGTTGCTGAGAGGAGAGGGCCGAATACTGGATTAGCTATGAGTATTTATTCTCTTCAATTATATCTTATCATCAATGTTTATCTACCGTAGAGTACGTCTGCTTGGATATTCATTATTTATTTTAGGTCGTTAATGAATCTTGAGCAACACATGTATATTCCTTACGTGCATAGGAATACGTTAGGTGTAATGGTTCTTTGACTAACATAGGATCAAATTTTGCAATAGCTATTACAAGTATGATAATAGTCTGCATTGTTTTATTCGGGTTTCCAATAGCTTTTATGTTGGCAAAGTCTTTTGGAACTAGAAAAGACAAATCTCACCGCTAGTTATAG
>JAATVR010000246.1 GCA_014523665.1 Nitrososphaerales archaeon TH526 | reverse complement strand
CTATATTATTACTCTACTCGTACAACATCTTCTGCGTCTATAATTGTAGTCAGATATTTGCCATCCATATTATCTTCGACATTCGAAGAACCTAAGTAGATAGACCATCTAAAGATTGGGAGAACCTCAAAATAATAAGTAACAAAATAAAAAAATCTATACTTTCTATTTTTTGTTACCTGTTATGTAGAATACAAAATTGTGGTATTTCTATCTAGAAAGTTTTTATAATATTATTTCCCTGTTAGGGGGATTTGCACATTAATTCACGTTCTTTCACATTTAAGCATGAAAAAATATCCTTAATTTCTATAGCCATTTTAGTATTTGTTGGAGGAACCGTGACTATGGCCCTTGAATTTACTGCCAGTAGACTTATAATACCAGTTTTCGGTAGTTCCATATTTACCTGGGGTAGCTTGATTGGAGTAATCCTGGCTGGTTTAAGTCTAGGGTACTATGCTCGATTATTTTCTCTGCAGGATTGTATATTGTATTTATTCCGTCCTTAATCAGTCCAGCAGTAATTGGAATTTCCACTTTTATTGGTTCGTCATCCATACCTGTTGACACTATTTCTTCGAATAATAGTAACAGTAACTATTATGGCCCGTATGTATGTTTGCTCGCAACATTTCTCCTGCTTATCACACCAACTTTTCTACTCGGAATAGTGTCTCCTTATGCGGTAAAATTGACTACGAAAACCCTCAGCCGATTGGGAAATATGGCTGGAAATCTTTATTCTTTATCCACTATAGGTAGCATTGTTGGTACGTTTTTAACAGTATTTTTCTTGATCCCAACTTTTGAATTGAAGTACGTTATATATGGCCTTCACTGATAATTTGTTCAGCTTTCTCCTACTTCTCATTTAAAAGAACATATAGTAGGGCGTTACTAATTACTCCCAAGGTACTTGCGGGATGCTCCATTTTATTTCTAATTTTAATAAACACTTTTTTAGCGTCGAACTCAATTCCTTATTATACTGGGACGCTGGTATATCAAAAAGAGACTCCATATAGTCATTTAGATGTGGTTGACACGATTGATAATAGTGAAAGACAGATGCTATTAGATGGAACTGTTCATAGCAATATGAATAAGACCAATCAAAATGCGTTGATGTATTATACAGAGTGTTTCCCTCTCGGACTTGTGTTTAACCCAAATGCTAAAGATATATTATTTGCAGGCGGTGGCGGTTTTACCGGCCCTAAATATTTTCTGAATTCAGTTCCCGATATGAATGTAGATGTAGTTGAAATAGACCCCGTGGTTATCGAAGCTGCCAAGACACATTTTTATGTGCCGGAGGACAATCCTAGATTAAAAATCTTTAATTATGACGCAAGAGATTTCCTTACAAAGACCTCAGATTCAAAATACGATATCATAGTTCTGGATGCCTACTCGAAGAATTACGTACCATTTCATTTGATGACACTGCAATACTATGAGCTATTGTACAAGAAAATGCAGCCAAATGGTGTAGTAATATCAAATCAAATAGGAACACCCGATGGCGAAGCAACTTCCGACCTTTACAGAGCAGTATACAAGACGATGAGACAAGTATTTTCAAATGTTTACATATTGCCTACTACACCGGAAGTTGCTGACGAACTGCAGAATATAATACTGGTAGCAACAAAGTCTAAGACCTTACACAGCAATCAAGATATTCGAGCTATGCAACAAAACTACGAAAACAGGATCGAGAGATCAGACAGCACATCTGATGAATTAAGTGGCAGGATCGAATTTGCTAATTTTATTTCCGACATAAGAAATATAAATCTTGATGACGTTCCTATAATTACAGATCAGTTAGCGCCAGTTGAGATGTTACTTAACCCTATTACTAGTGAACCGTACAACGTGGGCGCAGAGGTCCCAACAAACCAACGAGTTGACCCTTTTTCAATTCAAGGTAACGCTATCACATTTGTACTACCTTTTGTGCTCATAACCCTCTGGGGTATTTATATGCGTTACATATGGAGAAAAGAACAAATGGTCAGGGAATCATAATCAGTTATTAGCCAAGTTATGGTTGAATATTAATATTGATTATTCCGTTCTCATCATATAGGTTCCAGTGCAATGATGGGTGGATATCTAAGAGTACACTATAATATCGATTTAGCGAAACCCCCACCATACATTTTACGAGTACATACTGAATCGCCGACATCTTTACAATTTAGACTCAATGGCTTTCGTGCGCACAATTATCTGATCTTGGTCAGGCTATCATAAAGTATCAGAATGTTATCGATAATAAGAAATAGTAATTAATGAGATCTAATAAAAATAATTAGAACTGCCGTCTTTTGACATTGTACCTACGAGATGAATACATTCCACATATAGCGCAAGCCCATCTAGGTTTGTCGCTCAATGTGTAAACACCTTTGTAAACAAATTGGAGACATTGCTTCCCTTTAATAGATACGCTGCATAATTGTTTAGAACACTATAAGGATTTTCTGCTCCCTCTTTAACCTTGACTATATGATTATCTATTGTGATATGTTCACCATAATGAACCAAAACAAACTTCCCGAACCTATTCAATCTTATAGCATATTCCTTAGCAGTACGTCTACTCATATTAGACATGGTAGACAAAAAATCAGTTACAGAATTATCTTTCATCTATAAATACGAGTGTTAATACTAGCTATAAAGTTATCGTATTGCTAATATTTGATGCATCATCTATTACCATATAGTTAATAGTTGAAAGTTGGTAGTGGGGGGCAGAGGTGGGCAGTCTATCAATCACCTGGCTGCAAAACGAGGCAGTTGCGAACCCAGGATTGCAAAGTAATAGGAGGAAACAAAACCTGGAAGTTCCAAATTGTAGCTAATCAGTACAAGGAAT
>JAATVR010000245.1 GCA_014523665.1 Nitrososphaerales archaeon TH526 | reverse complement strand
TAATAAGATTTGTAAAACGTTGATGTGCAGTCTAAAAAGGATAATACGGCTTGTAAATTTATTTTCATCACCGGCGGCGTTATGTCAGGTTTAGGCAAGGGAGTAATCACAGCCTCCGTAGCCAAGCTATTGCAGCTATGTGGTTATAACGTTTCCTGCGTAAAAATAGATCCATATATCAATTATGACGCTGGAACGATGAATCCAACTGCTCATGGTGAAGTATTCGTCACTGAGGACGGGGGAGAATGTGACATGGACCTAGGAACCTATGAACGTTTTCTTGATATCTCTATTTCGAAAGATCATAACATAACAACTGGAAGGATCTATTCAGACGTCATTCAAGCAGAGAGAGGTGGGAAATATCTTGGCCAATGTGTGCAGATAATACCTCACATCACGGATGCCATAAAGGAAAGACTGAGAAAAGTATCACGAGAAAATAACCTAGACGTTCTCGTTGTCGAGTGCGGTGGCACAGTCGGAGACATCGAGAGCTTGCCATTTTTAGAGGCGTTGAGGCAATTAGAATTGGAAGTGGGAGATTCCAATACACTTGTAATTCACGTCACCCTCGCACCGGTTCTGGATGTAGTTGGAGAACAAAAAACCAAGCCTACACAACACAGTGTGCAAGAGTTAAGGAGAATAGGAATACAACCAGACATACTAGCGGTCAGGTGTAGCTCACCCTTAACCTCAGAGGTTAGACACAAGATTTCACTCTTTGCAAGCGTACCAGAACAAAATGTGATTTCTTGTCATGATGCTCCTTCGATTTACAATGTTCCTGAGATGCTCCAAGAACAGCACATAGTCAATGCCATAGGTAACAAGATATTGCTTAAACGGAGATTGCCTCTTTGGGGTGATTGGAAATCAGTTACTAGAGGTTTTTACAATCACAAGGGGTCAGTTGCGATTGCTATCGTAGGCAAATATGTTTCTCTTCCAGACAGCTATGTCAGCGTCTATCACGCACTATCACACTCGGCGGCGCAGATTAGAAAGAAACTGCAGGTAGAATGGATCGAGTCTGAAAAATTTGAGCAAATTGACAAACCTCGTAGCATCGAGTACTTGAGCAAGTTTGACGGGATTGTTGTCCCTGGAGGATTCGGCAAGAGAGGAAGTGAAGGAATTATGAGGACCGCAGATTATGCAAGGATTAGTAACATACCTTACTTGGGAATCTGTTTTGGATTTCAGCTTGCTTTGGTCGCATTTGCGAGGTATGCCTGCGGGATAACCGATGCCAGCTCGATGGAGGTAGACTCTAAATCCAGAAATCCGATCGTGGAGTTTATGCCTGATCAGCGGGATACTCTCAACCTAGGAGGCTCGATGAGACTAGGAAGTCACGAAGTTACCATTAGAGAGAGCTCTATGGCTGAGAAAATATATCATAGACGCTCTATTTATGGAAGACACCGTCATCGATATGAACTAAACCAAATGTATTTAGAACCTTTGGAAAAAGGGGGATTGGTATTATCTGGATTTTCAGACGGGGGCAAACGCACTGAAATATTGGAGATACCAGAGCACAAATTTTATTTCGCAACACAATACCATTCCGAATTTACTAGTAGGCTAGGAAAACCAGAAAAGAGCTTTCTGGCCTTTGTAGAATCAGCCGCCCTAGCTAGAGCTTGAGCTCATAGATTCTCTGCCTGGCATCACGAAGAGAAGTCTTTTTTTTCACATATCCGCGTGTAAGAAGATGCCTTAATGCTAACCTGACTGTACGTTCTGGCAGCATCGTCCTAGTTGATAGGTCCCTTTGGCTTAGAGCGCCTTCATATTCTAAAGTCTTGAGAAGCAATTTCGCGCTCGGTGGCATACTTAACAAATCTTCTGCCAGTCTTACTTTTTTGGCGATAAGAGAAATTATTGATGAATTTCCTGAGAGCCTTACCAGCTTAGCTGGAACCAGATGTTTGGAACATTGAAGTGATTTCTTAATTCCCATCCTAGTGCCGCCATCCAGAACAATTTCACAATGATATCTGCTAACTATATCTGCAACCTCTACGGTGGTATCATTCGGGATTATCAAAGGTCGTCTTGTGTTGTCCAATGAATTGACGGATACCACAACAAATACCTGAGATTTCTGTAATACCATGGGACCACCAGCAGACATTGAGTACGCCGTGGATCCAGTTGGAGTAGACAAAATCAGTCCATCACTGTTGTCGCGCCAAACAGTTTTATCATCTATCCTTAGTACATGCTCCATAAGTGTTGCACTTTTACTTGGGAATACTGCCACATCGTTGAGTACTGGTTCCACCTCCCTACCGTCTACCTTCACCGCAATTCTAAACACTTGATCTATCTCGAAGTTTCCTTTGTCTATTCGATTTAGAGATGCTTCAAGATCGCGAACATCGAGCTGTGCAAGAAATCCCGTCGAATCAGATTCATAAATTCCTAGGACAGGGGCAGAATCTGTAACCACCTTATGAAAATAGTCTAGAATCCCTCGATCACCTCCTGTGGAGATTATCAAATCAACATCCCTTGCCACCCGATAGTCGCCATCTCTCATCAGCTGAACACTGAAACCCCCATAATCTAGGACTTTCTTGATCTGGTGAAGTAGTGTTGAATCTCTCGCTTGATTCACAGAAATAGCGACCTTCATGAGGATTAATATCACAGATAAACAAGTCCCATTTAAGTATGAAGAATCTGATATGAATAGAAAGTGTCCAAGCGAATGTGGAATACAAATGAATACAAATGTAAAGCCTAATTCTGAATATTTTGCGAATGAAAAACAACTTCAGACACCCAGTCAATAGATTTCATCAAGCATGAAATAGTGACATGCTATGTGCCCGATCGTGCTCACAGGAATTGACCTGGTCACAAACTCGCTTTATAGACATCTACCTAATAAACACGTAATTCATCTCGATTTTTTAGAAAAGGGGCATAAATTGATTTTTTAGATATCCAAACAGGAATATACATCCATTGTATCTGCACTGAATTGCACGAATGAATTTTAATAGTGGTGGTGCGTATAGCTAATGCTTTTTCATCCTCCGGTCTACGGTTCATACAACGGGTACTTTCAAAACTTTTGCTCTTTCAATGAACCCACAACCCAGATTGATGATCCCACCGAAATATAAATTCGATTCTTTAGATTTTGGGATTGGCACAGGATAAGATTTAAAGGATAGCTCATTTGTAGCAACTATTGGATGCCAAAGAAAAGGGCAAGTAGGGGCAGAACAAAGGGAGGAAAAGGAAGTTCAGGTACAGTGCATTGTAGTCAGTGCGGGGCGATGGTTCCTAGAGATAAGGCAAAGAAGGTAACTGGTCGGGTAACCCTCGTAGAACCTACCCTCGCAAAGGAGTTAAAAGCCCAGGGTGCGTATATCGCCCCTTCGTCAGATGTTAAATTCTATTGTGTCTCATGCGCAGTTCATCGAGGAGTAGTAAAAGTCAGATCTGAAAGTGAAAGAAGGAGTACCGGTAGGCTAAGGTGATATCTTCAACCCGTCGTAGATAGTTGTTTGTTTACCTCCAATACTCTCTGAACCAATGTAAAGCCAGCTACTATAATTACGATTATTACTGCCCACTGTAAAGATCCTTCGAGAGGTAGCATTCCAATTGAGGCAAGTAACAAAAGCCTTTCTGCCCTCTCACCGATCCCAATTCCTTGTAGCGGAACTCCAAGTGATTCTGAACGCGCCCGAACATAGCTTACTAGAAGCGAGAGTGTTATTGCGATCATGCATGTTATTGGACTTGCAAGGGTTCCTACTGCAATTCCTATGTAAACAATCGATTCTGATATCTTATCATACGTGGAATCAAGAAAGGATCCCCTTTTAGAGGTCTGTTTGGTTACTCGAGCAACACTTCCATCCACCAGGTCAAAGAATCCCGAAATGATCAGAAAAATCCCGCCGCCTACAGAAAAATAATAAGAATATTGATGATCTATCACAGATGCACTCCCGTAAAAAGCAGCTGCGATCATAGAAGTAATCAAACTCAATCCCGTCCAAAAGTTAGGAGAGGGATTTATTTTCGAGAACTCTATTCCAATACTGAGCAATAAGGGTTGAATCTGTCCCCTCAATCGGTTGAGCAAACTGCAGCTAGTTCGTAGAGTTGCCGGCAGTATAAATCTTCTTGGAGTTGTACCGCTTTTACCTAAATTAGTGATGATTGTCCTTTCTTGCTTTGTTCGAATATATAAATAAAAGATACGTTTCGACACTGATTAAATTAACTTCCAATGTTTCTTAATTCTTTAATAATCATAGGCAGTTGTGTAGTCTGATATGTTGGTCGCAGAAGATGACCTGGGAGTGAATACTCTTACTTTAGCCGACAAGGTTCTTATAATTGGTTTGGGCCAGCTTGGTCTTCCGGTAGCGAAATATGTGAAGGAGAGAGGATTTGACGTATACGGATATGATATAAGTCAGAAAGCAATACAACGTGCAGAAAAGATAGCTGCAATAAAGAAAGCT
>JAATVR010000244.1 GCA_014523665.1 Nitrososphaerales archaeon TH526 | reverse complement strand
TTATTGATTTGGTTTAAAGTAACGTGAGCCACGATACTCCAATACTTGAGAGCAGATCACAATTCCTTAATGGTTAAGCTTTGATCAAGTGTTGGAAATGTTTAAGACTAACGAACATTGATACAGAAGACAGTCTTTGATTCAGTTCATCCGAAATAGACCACAGAGTTCCATTGTTATAAAGGAAGAGATTATAAAAATTGTTAACAAAAACAAAAAAGATATCCCTACAGACTATACACTCTTCTTAGACAAAGTTGAGGAAATTCTCTTTCACTTTCCAGAATATGATCCAGAATGGGGAAATAGAACTGTCTTCAGATTAGCTAAGACACAAGCATTAAATCCGATTTGCGAAGATGCAGTTTATTTCGAAAATATACCACTCCCTGACGTTAGGCATGACCTAGATCTCGTTCTGAAAATGCTAAATCATATACGTGAACAAAAGGGCTTCGCAAAGGTGAAAATGCCTCTGTTTATCCAACCTGACGAACTATATCACGCATATGCTCAGGGAAAATTCCGTTATGAGATTAAAAATATCTTGTCTCAACTGGTGTTAGTTTTTCAGAAGGGCCTGATAGATTACGTTGGGTTTGTATTTGACTTCAAATTTGCAATTCTTGAAGCTAGATAGATTAACTCACTCATTTCACTGACAGTACAGGGCAATGGGAATGGCTAATTATTGCTGAAGTTACGCTTCCGACTAATAGACGTTTGAACTTCGATAACCCTCTTGCCCCAACTGTTATGAGATCTATCTGGTTCTTTTGTGCATATTTTGTTATTATGCCTACTATTGAGGTTCCTTCATTTTCTAATATCTCGATCTTACTGCTAACTCCATTCTTCTCTGCGTTTTTCTGGATTGGTTCTATCCATTTATTGGCATCATGTGCCTTAGCTTGCAAAAATGCTGATACCATTTTCAGATCGCCGTATTTTGCACGCAAACCTATAACACCGCCTTGCTTAATATCTGGCAATACATGTAAAACCACCAACTCCGCCTTTTCCAGCATGCAGAGATGTATTGCAAAATTAGCAGCCCTAATTGAGGAGGCTGATCCGTCCGTTGCTACGAGAATGCGTTTAACAGATATGGAGTTTAAGTTATTCTCGTCCATTAAGCAATTATTCTCTATCGGAAGTTCTATAAAAATATCATTCTTGTAAATGTAGATTACGTATTACTTGCAATGATAACATCTTTTTCAATCTAATTCCATTCATAAAATACTTTTACGTATTTTTCAATTGGATAATTGAGTAATTTCAAAACTTCATGTTAGAATGCGAAAGAATAATTCGAATCTGAAATAATCTAGCTTTTTCAAAAATTCTGTTATACGCATAAGATAATTAAAGTCTTAGACGCATTTTTAAACTAATGTGCCAAATATGATTCATATTCTGATCAGGACGTCGACAAGTAACACAGCTGTCCCAGCTAACAGGGTTAGAACCATAAACGGAAATCCGATCTTGATGAATCGGTTAAAGCTGATTCCATAATGGAGTTTTTCGGCTAACCCTATTGCTATGATTGCTGCGCTAGACCCAATTAATGTTCCATTACCGCCAAAGTTTGCCCCTAAGGACAAAGCCCACCACAAAGGACTAATATGAAAAGAGTCGAATGTAGAGGCAATTATGGAGTTTTCGTTGAGTTCATGAATCACTGGTATCATGGTAGCAGTAAACGGAATATTATCTACAAACGCACTGGCAAATGCCGACAACCATACTATTATTAGAAATGTGAACCAAGGGTCTCCGTTTGTAACATTAATTGCTAGATTTGAAATTAAAGTTATGAGACCAGACTGTTGTGCGAATCCAACAATAATAAATAGACCTGTAAAAAAAAGTAATGTCGTCCAATCTACTTCATGTAGAACTTGTTCTGGCGGTAGCCTGGTTATGATGAGCAAAAACGCTGCTCCACCCAACGCAATAATTGAGGGTTCTAGATTAAGAAACCCATGAAAGATAAACAGTACAATAACGCCGATGAGTACTCCAAACGATTTCTTTAAAGTATTGATATCCTTTAGATAAGCATACTCGTTCTCCTTCATGATCCCGTCGCGATCATTGATCCTGGCTTTCAATTCATTTCGGAACAAAAACTTTAGCAACAATAACGATACGCAAAATGAAATGGCTACCGTTGGACCCATATGTATGATAAATGCGTTAAAATCAATACCTGCGGCAGAACCAATCATGATATTAGGTGGATCGCCTATCAAAGTAGCTGCTCCTCCTACATTGGATGCGAGCACCATCGCGATTACAAAGGGAATGGGAGACAACTTAATCGATCTAAACACAGAGATAGTTACCGGTACCATCAAAAGGACAGTAGTTACATTGTCTATGAACATCGATATCGTAGCAGTAAAAATACAAAGTATGATCATTAGTTTCCAGAGATTCCCTTTCGAGGCCTTTATCGCCTTAATGCCTACAAACTGAAAAACCCCTGTATTCGACATGATGGCAACAATCACCATCATTCCCAATAGTAGTCCAATAGTATTAAAATCAATATATCCCAAGATCTTTTCCAAACCACCACTCGTTTGGAAATTCCCCAACGCTATGGCAATAGCTATGGTAACTACCGCCCCAAAAAGAGCAATGGTAGTTCTATGAACCATTTCGAATGAGAGCACTATATACACGCATAACAGTACTAAAGCAACCAGTCTTAACTGTAGAGATATTTGAAGCCCTAGTAGATCAGGGACAAGGAGTAGTATGAATGAAAATAACAGTATCACACAGATACCGATCGTATATTTTGTATTCTTAAGAAGAAATTGGTAAGTCAAATAGTAGGCACGCATAAAAGCCGGCTACTGCACACTCGCGAGCTGGATTTCGAGGCCATGATAAATTTTGAAATAGAACCCTCATACTGCATATTCATTAGTCTCATCAGTTCATCTTTAATAGTATAAATATGCTACGTTATAATATGTATAATACACATTTGGCTTAAAATCGAATGATTATTTCAGCCGTAGATTACTTATCTATGTACTTCCCTAAATCCAAGCAATATACGTATTTTATAGTTTTCCTAGCGAATTACCTTTGATGATGGTCAATAATAGAGGTATTCAAAGGAAATAATATTTTTCACCTCAAGAAGGCTAGAGAAATACAGCTTTGATCTTGCAAACTCCTGCGCTCTCAAAATCAATAATTATTAACGAATGGCAGGTACCGCATATCCAAAAATAGTTGCTAGCACTCCCAAGAATTAGAATAGAATTTAAAGGCATAAGAAGCACTGCTAAATAGTGCATGGCGATGGACGAAGGTAGCATTCAATTTGTTCATGTAATAATTTCACTAGCAGTTCTATTATTTGCTGCAAAATTATTTGCAGAATTGTTTCACAGGCTAAAATTGCCAGTTGTGCTTGGCGAACTGTTAGCTGGAATAATTGTTGGACCCTTTACCCTAGGTGGACTACTTCTGTTCGAGGCTGAACCGATAGTAGTGCTTGACGAAACTGTACGTAACATCGGGGAGATATCTGCTATTGTCATTTTGTTTGTAGCAGGGCTTGAGATCACACCTCGGGAATTCTGGAAGGGAGGGGCTGCTTCCTTTGCAGTAGGAACGCTTGGAGTTATTCTTCCATTTTTTGCGGGATTTGTTGTTCTTACTTTGTTCGGGTTAGATGCTTTGGAGTAAATGTTGGTAGCGACAGCTCTGACCGCGACAAGTATCGCAATTTCAGTCCAGGTGCTTACAGAATTGGGAAAAATGCAGACAAAAGAAGCCAGATTAATTTTGGGTGCGGCAATAGTCGATGACATACTAGCAATTGCCATTTTATCCGTTGTAACTACCATGGTTCAGACCGGTGATACAACACCGGAAATAATGGAGATAGTGATTTTGATTCTTCAAATATTAGGATTGTTCGCGGCGTTGTTGATTGGTTCAATATTATTGATACCTAAATTACTCCATGTTCAGAGAATATGGAAATCGAGAGGCAGTATAGAAGGTATTGTAACTGCTTCTTTCTTCGGGGCTGCCGGCATAGCTGCCTTCGTAGGACTATCACCGATCGTGGGAGCGTTCGCCGTTGGCATGGCAGTAGCTAGTACACGTCTCATAAATCAAGTCGATGAATATGCCAAAAAGCTTTTAATTATTTTTGGTCCTCTATTTTTTGCGATTATTGGAGCGCAGGTAGACCTTCGAGGAGTGAATTTCAACGTATTGTATCTTTCAGGGATCGTAGTAGCCATTGCTGTAACGACAAAGGTTGTTGGATGTGGACTCCCTTCTATTATATTTCTGAGAGATAAGACAAAAGCGTTTAGGGTCGGAATTGGAATGATCTCACGAGTCGAAGTGGGACTTATCGTGGCAGGAGTAGGTGTGTCAACCGGAGTATTATCTTCAGACACATATACTACAGTTATATTCATGGTGGCTCTTACTACCATTATTACTCCGATTTGGCTTAAGAAGTCGTATATGAAAGACAAAAATTTGACGCCTCAGCCAGGCTCATCTTCTTTGTGAACTTTGGCTAGTTAGACAGACGTCTTTTTTCTTCTCAAAACTAAACATTGATGACGAAAGCCAAACTAGAGAATACGTCAAGTCGCACTCCCCACGCTATTAGCTACCGTTACCGTAGATCAGTCTTTGCCGATTGGCCATTTGATCTCTTTAGCATGGTACACGCAAGAACACTTGAGGCTGCAGAAAGGATATCAGAAGTCATGTCTTCAGTTGTAAAAATTCAAGACTGTACGATTCTTTTTAGTACCCGTGAATTCAAAAAGCAGAGGGTAAAGTACTTTGAGTAATAAGCACCTTTCTAGGATTGTATCAAATTACTTTTTACCTTCCCAATGCTTTCTCCTGTGATTCTGTATTTCAGTTGGTTAATTTAGCTCACTGGTTATTTCAGTATTTTCAGTATTGCCTAATTGAGAAAACTTAAAGCTAATAATCTCCCTTAAGTACTAACTGGCCTGGAGGCATGAATCATCTTAAACTGACACCTTCTGTGGAAACCATGCGGTTCAGATTTATCATAACTGCATTCCCTGACATTGTCTTGTGAATGTGTAATCAAAGACTTTAGGGATGTGCCACATAGAAATGAGCAGAATTGCAATCACAAGCTATATCCAGTCAGCATATCTTCAGGGTATGGTTTTGCTGCTAAAATATGAACATGGAATTGCCTTGGTGTTTGATCTGGTCAAGACATGTAGTACGAGTTATAATACATCTAATACATGCATACTTGCGCTAACACATCATTTTTTTAAGAAGGCTTTCTAAATCTAAATGATTTCGGATGGCTACCATCCCATGGTATATTCTTATGAGAGCGATATGAGTCTAATATTCTAAATAAGAGCAATCTTACGAGTTCTGAAACAGATGGATACTTGATCTTTCCATTAATATAATACTCCCGAGCTAGCCTCCGACAAAGCTCATAATCCTCATCAGTAAGTTTAGTCGACACTGCTTTAGACAATTTTTTGTTTCCTAACTTTTGCATTAACTCTAACATACTTCTAATTAACTACATATAAAGTATGCAAGGAAACCCAGTTCACTGTAAGCCAATTTACTGGTAAACCCGATTGTAATA
>JAATVR010000243.1 GCA_014523665.1 Nitrososphaerales archaeon TH526 | reverse complement strand
GACGTTGTTGGATATTCTCTCAGGTTCAGAATATTCATTTAATTCTCGACTAGAACCTGGGCTAACCTTGGTCATAATTCTATCTTTAAAAGAAGATTTTTTTGATGGGTCAACTGATTGAGCTCGCTGCTCGTTTTCATCCTTGCTATTGTAGCTAATATTAGCAGCATTGTTCGTTCGTGCGTCATCGCTAGTATTTTTATTGTCCTGATTGACATACTTGTCGTTAGGGTTAGACATTCAATAATACAATATTGCTGAGGAGTATAAAGATATTTTTATCAGAGTTACTGAAGCTTTTTCGTAAAAGTAAGAATCTATGAAGGAGTTTCGATGTTTTTGCCAGCACGCCTGCCGATTGTGTATAACTGTTTAGTTAGAAATCCTTCATAAGACCACTGTGGTAGTCTATAGAGCTCAGCTATGATTTCAAAATGATATAGACCATCAGGAGTGTTCACTCTTCGAGTCATATCATTTTGTAAAAATTATATCAGTCTTCAATCATTACAGATCAATGAATAATAAGGAAATTCAACATGCGTTAGATTATCATGAAGCGACTAAACACTCAGAAGTCAGTATAATGAGTTCTAGACATTATTTAGACTACGATAACCGTCCACTGCCTTTTAAAGCATATCTTGAGCAGCCACAACATACTCTCACGAATAAATTCCCCACTCCAAATTTAAATTCGATCAATTCAATCGCAGATGTCAATCGACCTGCAAATTCTAATACGATACAAGACAAAAAATCAATTTCTGCCATGGATATATCTGAAATACTATTCTTTGCTGCCGGGATAACCAGAGTGATGAGATACAGTTACGGCACTTATTTCATGCGTGCTGCCTCTGCTACGGGAGCCCTTTATCCTATAGAATTGTACGTCGTTTGTGGTGACATAACTCCAGATCTGACGGCTGGAGTGTATCATTTTGGTCCAGCTGATTTCAGCTTAAGCCAACTAAGAAGCGGAGATTACAGACATGCTTTGGCTGCCACGGCGCTAGCAGAGAGAGAATATGACACAATCTTAACGTCACCTCTTTCCATAATATTCTCTTCCTTCGCATGGAGAAATGCATGGAAATATCAGGCAAGATCTTATCGTCATTGGTTCTGGGATTGTGGCGTGATTCTTGCTAATCTCTTGGCAACTACTGCATCAATGAAGCTACCTACCAAACTAATTATTGGATATGTGGATGATATGGTTGATAGACTATTGCGCTTGGAGACTCGAAAAGAAGCTTCTATAGTAATTGCTCCCATAGGGATAGGCTATTGCCCCAAATCTGACTCCACGATACATAACAATATCCAAAAAGAGATCGCTGAGCTACCCATTCCAAAGATTGTGCCGCTATCACAAGGAGGAGAGATAGATTATCCTGATATTTGGTACATGCACCAAAATTCTAAGCTCTCAAATAAAGAAGATGTTGAAGCTTGGATTGGCATTCAAGAAAATAATGCTGTAGATCACCAACAGATACAAACTAAACATAATAGGAGCTCAATTTCCAAACAACAATTAGAACGACAAAATCAAAATTTAGATACGGAAAATAACACTGAACTTATTTTGAATCGAAAAGATATGTCAGATGTTACTAATGCACCACCAACGATGACAATAGGCGAAGCCATATTGAGGCGAGGCTCAACTCGAAGATTCGATAAGTACGCTTCTATTTCACTTTCCACACTCTACTCCATACTTGACAGCTCTACACGAGGAGTGCCAATAGACGTGTACTCAAATGTAGAAGCGGATTCATCCGCAATCGATACTTATTTTATCGCCAATAATGTGGTTGGTCTAGAATCGGGGGCATATTTCTATAATCACAGACTCAAAGCGTTCGATTTGTTAAAAAAGATTACTTCAAGACAGATCTCCGGTTATCTTTGTCTAGGCCAGTCTCTTTTTAGCGATGCAAGTGCAGTAATATTCTTGATGGCAGATCTGCACAAGGTGCTAGATGAACTCGGTAACAGAGGATACCGGGTTGCTCAGCTTGAAGCAGGGATCATTGCAGGGAAAATATACTTGTCCAGCTATGCACACTCTATAGGCGCCTCTGGAACAACATTCTTCGATGATGCAGCGACTGAATTCTTTGCTCCCCACGCGGCTAATAAGAGTACTATGATCGCCGTGGGAGTAGGAGTTCCT
>JAATVR010000019.1 GCA_014523665.1 Nitrososphaerales archaeon TH526 | reverse complement strand
TATATGAGCAGTAATTCCAGATAGAAGTGCAGTTATATCAGTAGCTAAGGATTCAGCAAGAGTACTGGTGGAGATAACAGAGCTAACTTGTGTTATTATTGCTATGATTGTTAATATTACCGTATTACCGTAACGATCCAGGCCCATCTTTTCGCTTTCAGTAAGCCATAAGATACTACCAAGTATCCAATGCCAACCGCAAGCACGATTGAACCGATTACTATCCCGATACTACCAAAGAATTGGCCTAGAGCTTGAAGTTCTGCCGCATTCTGAGATTCCCGAGGCTGTAGCTGTTGATCCTCCGTAATAAGAGTTTCAAGTGGGACAGCTGTAAAAAATGCTCCAAATGCAAGCAATGAAAGTCCGCCAAATATTAGCAATATGCCACCAATTATGGTTAGAATAGAGATAATTGTAACACCAGTTGGTCTTTTTATCGACTCTGTCAATCGTGTGGTTCATCTCTTGTACCAAGAACTAGAATAAAGGCATTTCAGAGAATTTGTCACTATATCTCGTCTAGGTGGCGACATTAAAATCGAAGGCCTTGCTCAAAAAGGCGTTAACGCAGGTAGCTCTGTGTAGTTGGTTAGATATCTCAATTCCAATATGATCTAATTGCGAAATAAACGAATGTTATCAATTCATAAGTTAAACTCGGTCGGTCCACCGATAGGCGACCCATTCAGTGCCTCTAATATTCTTCATGATGGTCATCTGCCTTAACGTTAGGCGACTTGTAGCTCTTTTTTAGTAACATGCTTTCCAGACTATGAGGAAGTAATTTTGTCACATTGTATCTGTCGATAATCAATTCAACATCAGTGTCTAAAACAAAGTACCAGCCATGTATGGCAGATCAGTCTCTAATTTTGAAATATAGAATTGATTATCAATTAAACTAAAAAAGCATTATAAAGTTACCAATTAGAGATAGCTAGCCATAAACTACACCTATCTACTACTATGTTTTCTAGCTTCATTTGCTATTACTTAGGCTTCCAAGTCCTGATTTTGAACGTGATTTAACACGGATATCACCCTCTCTTAGCGATAATTATTCCAGTCATTATAACGTAAGAGACCTGAAGTACTTCGATTGCAACAGCCATTTCACTTACGCCAGGAGGTGCCGACTGCGGATTCTCAACTATATTGACAATTACGTAACCTGTTAAACCGACCATGACAAGCGTCCCTGCAATTCCGATGACATACCAAGTCCTGCCCCATTTTTTTACCATTGGTACGACCCAAAAGATTTGAGCCACGCCAGAAATTAAGAAAAAGGTAGCGTATTCCAAATGAGAATTGATAGAACTTGATACAAGTATGAGGTGTAATATTCCAGCTATACCGGTGCAGACTGCCGCCCCGAAATATAATATTGATCTCTTAGCATTAGTCATTTCTGTTATGTTAGATTAGCAGAAATACTTCTCTAACTATATATCTACCTGTTCGTTGGTGGTTGACTAACTTCGATTTATTAAAACAAGGGCAGGGCAGGGGCAGGGGCAGAGGTAGGGGTAGGGGCAAGAACTACTGCAGCAGCAGAGAAACCAAAATCATAGAATGCATCAAAATCAAAAGCAGAGGTGTCATTAGAAAGGCATCCATGTCCTGGTGAATACGTGGTCACTTGAAGTCCTCTTTTATGCGTTCCTTATCCTAAGTTAGACGTTCTTGAATGAGCCGGGTTCAGATTTATCTGAACAATGATCACCCAACCGAGGCGAAGGCACCACCACTGCCACCTCCACCTGCTGAGGCGAAGGCACCACCTGAACCTATAGAAATGCCGCTAGTGCCTTCGTCATCATCATAATAATCATCATTTTCACTTTCTTTACTGTAATCACTATTACCATCATCGTCTTCACTGTCATAATTGTCAGTTGTTGTGATGATAATTGTATTTCCATTGCTATTGTCATAATCATCATCGTTACTATTGTCATCATCATAGTTAGAGCTGTCTTCGTGGTCATCACTATAATTAATGGCCTCAGTCTCATCGTCTTCAGCAGCTTCATTGTCATTTGAAGAATCTGTATTGTCATTTGAAGAAGAGCCTCCGCTATATGAAGCAGGAGTAATAGGTTGATATGAAGACAATGTAGCTAACTGAACAATGCCAGATGAATTGGTTGCATTAGATGCAAATGTAGACAGCTGATCAATACTATTTGTATTTGTATCAATCGTTGAATTGCCGCTGTCATTAATTAGACTAGCCGGGGTAATTTGAGCGAATATATCTTGTATCATGCCAGTAGACGAAGGGAAAGTGATTAAAGTTAAGGTTACGGCAAAGACGCATGTTATTGCTATTGATACAAGCAACTTTGTTGCTTCATTGTAATACAAGTTCCTATGATTTGCACTTGTTTACTCGACTATAAAAATATTCAATATATAAAACACAGAAAAAAGATCGGCATTTGACGCATTGACAATAAGCAAAGCAGACATCCTTGGTTATTCAATGAGTTCCATCATTGCACAAGAGCTTACTTTAATGGATTCAGATAGGGTTGACAGTCTTGTACTCATGCACCAAACTGCGATGGCAAAGGAGCGATTCCTCCAGGTTCAGAGGTTATCCAAGCCCTTGCCGATAGTACCGATGAAGAGGGAATAGTTCTCTCTCATCTGAGTGTTGATTAGAAATACGCCGTCCCAAAAATATCTTGTTTCTCGATATTGAGAAAAATATGGACTGATGGTATTGCAAAATTTAAAGCTCAATTTCATAATATTCCAGATTCAATGATTGTTCCATTACCTTTCCAAAAGCCGCATTTCCCAATTTAATTCAGGGGAAAAGTAAAGGAAACATTGGCCCATATTTCAAACTACGTAGATGGTTGGTTAGCTCCTGTTGGTAGGTCTACGGATGTATTAAAAAGTAAAATTTGTAGAACTATGGCATAGTACCATATCTTGGTAATGAAGTCTTACAAATCTTGCATCCATATAATGGTATTTTAACTCCTTCCTTTATTGCGTTACAATCCAAATTCGCTATAATTAATTTTCCTTCGTTTTGTGCAATTTCCAATGATTTTCTTTCTCTTCCTAACGATCCATATATTATCGGAATAAATTTAACGATGGCATCGCAGATATCACAATATCCTTCAGATATTGTTCTTGGAAAATCCCTATGGTAAGCTGCATGGAAGCTCTGAGCCTCCTCCTTTGTAATACCAAACAAAGCTACAAGCCTATAGTTTATCCTGTAAAAGATCAAATCACCTTCATCGAATTTATTACCTTGAAGATAGTATCTGTGTAACTCTATCAATGTTCTGGTGATTCCGACATCCTCTCTTATGCCCTCATTTTGCAAGTCATTAGACGACACTATAATCAGTTAAAAATGTTACAATTTCCTCATGCTAATACCAATCGACTCCTAAACAGTTGTAATCAATCTATTATTTTTCAGTGTTGGTTCTGGACTGATGGTTACTCTCGGTGCTATAATTATTTTATTTATTCCAAGAGCTGTTATGGCTAATTCTGCCGCTGTAATGAATACTCTAAGAATTATTGGAGGTGCAATAGGACCTATAATATCGGGTGCTATAATGCAGTCATACCTAGTACCTGTTTAGGTAGACGGAGAGGAACAATTATTTCCCCATGCAGTAGCATTCAATATAATATTCTTCATTTGTTTTATTCTTGATACAGTCTTGACAATTGCAGTTGTATTATTATTAAGAAACAGGGCAACCAAAATGACTTCAGCATCATCATCGACAGCTAAGTAGACGATAAAGAAAATTTACGAGGTATTTTCTTTATATCAATCATCATTCTTTTCTAGGACTAGTATCCACATCAAATTCACCAACTTTATAAACAGGATTTAATCACATTTTGCATGAAAGAATATTTTCAAGAAACGAAATCTTTAGTCTTGATAAGTTTATGCATCTTACTTATCGGTAGTCTTAGTATAAACGCATATTCCAGCCCTGCCAGCTTTAATAACAAGACTGCTATTGAGTCTGAAGCATTAAAGAATATAATTCCATCAAATAGCACGAATATCGTTCTAGTACATGGAGCATTGAGTGATGGATCTGTATGGAGCAAAGTGATCCCTATTCTAAAGGATTCAGGCCATAGAGTCATCGCTGTACAGCTTCCTCTCCATTCTCTGGGGGACGACGTCGCTACTGTAGAGCGTGCAATAGGGCAACTTGGAGGACCTACCATTCTTGTTGGACATTCCTATGGTGGAGAGGTAATTACAAATGCTGGTTATAATAATTCCAATGTCGCAGGACTTGTCTACATAGCCGCCCTTGCTCCTGACGAAGGTGAAACTGGAAATGATTTATTCAAACAGCTTCCAGAGAGAATTTCGAAACAGCTAATTGAAACGTTCTCTGAAAACACTGCTCTTGATAGCGCAGGATTTTTGTACTTCAATCCAGACAGCTTCCACGAATTGGTTGCTCATGATGTTCAACCTGATGAGGCAGACATTCTTGCTGTAGTCCAATCGATTAGTGCTGAAATATCTGGTCCTCCGGCTTGGAAGCAGCTTCCGTCCTGGTACCAAATCTCTGAAAATGATCGCCTTATCCCTCCAGATATCCAACGACTCTACGCGGAACGTATGAATGCTACTGCACTCTCAATAAACTCTAGTCATGCATCACTTGTATCACATCCACACGAGATTGCTGAATTAATCTTAAATGCAACAAAATCAACTGAACAGAATTTTGGATTGACATAAGCCAAAGCCTATCTGCTCCGACTCCTTGTGCTCATCTTTCGAAAGTAGTATCAGCTATATCAGGTACAAGTAATTTGGAAAAAGTAACACTGTAAAATGATTTTTATATCATAAGTATCAATTAAACAAGAAATTACTTGACAACTCTTGATTCAAAACAATACAAGGAAACAGAACGTCAAGGTTGGAATAGCGTAGCTGCCGGTTGGCAAAAGTGGTGGAAGACAATCGAAAGAGGTACCGATAAAGTTAGTAGACGGTTAATAGAGCTTGCTGAGATTAAACCAGGTTCTAGAGTTCTGGACATTGCAACAGGTATAGGAGAACCAGCCATTACTGCAGCAAAGTACGTGGGTAATAGTGGTCATGTGTTAGCTACAGATATATCATCACAGATGCTGTCCATTGCAAAACAGAGAGCTATCTCTTTAGGTCTACAAGATGTGATTGAATTTAAAGAGGGCGATGCAGAAACAATCGACTTATCAGCTTCAACATTTAATGCAGCACTTTGCAGATTTGGACTAATGCTTTTACCAGATCTCAAAACTGATTTATCCAATATTTACATATCATTAATAGATGATGGTCGTTTAGCAGCAGCTGTTTGGGCTTCGCCAGACAAAGTTCCTTTTATTACACTAACAATTAATACGGTATTGAAGGAAACTAACAGTCCGCCACCTCCAGCAGGACAACCTGGTCCGTTTACCCTATCCAATGAAAATATACTTAAGGATTCTTTTATCAACTCAGGTTTCAATGATGTTACTATTGAAAAAATGAATGTGACTTTTGACTTTGAGTCAGCTGAAGCATATACAAATTATGTATACGAAACAGCCTCTTCCCTTCAAGCAATTTTAGCAAAACATACACATGAGAGAAGCAGAGCGATATTGAAATCAGTTACTGAAGCAGCAAAAAAATATGCCGGCAATAATACAGGAAAAGTCCAATTCGAAAATGAAGCTATACTTATTGTTGGTAAAAAATGAATGAATAAAATTGTCAGAGATTGGATCAGAGTATAACTCATCAATCACAACCATACTTTATAGTGACAGATTAATTATACCTTAATACTCTTCCCAGTCTGGTAAAAGGCGTAATGGTACTATCGGAAAGTAAATGAACAAATGAAAGCTCTTTTTCAATTTGGTGTGGAGTCTACTAGCTAATATCTCAAGTAATTCAAGGATCTCTCGAGAAAATTGAAGCTGACCCTCCAAAACTAGTTCTCCAGAATAAAGAATAACAATGTCACGAGAAGCTGTATTTACATAGATTGGTCGGTATAAAAAAGGCCCCTGGAAGAAATTCTGTAAGACCAGGGGCCAGGCTGTCAATGCGGTGGGTTCTTCCAGTTTTGTTCCATTTTGCCACCGCTTGCTTATGTGAGGGATACGCACATGAAGCAAGCACTACTTATAATGGAATATGATTTAGTTAAACAAAATGAAAGGAGCATAGGGATCAAAAACTGGTATCGAAAACATGAAAGTAAGTCACTGTTTATAGTGCTGTAGTGCCTTTATATTAAAAACCAATCCAAGTCCCATTTATGATCCCGATGTATTAAACAATTATGTTCAAGAGATTAACAAATTTTATTCAATTCAGTTGGGTTTGGGGGTGTCCAAACACGAACAAATAGTCTAGAATTGGTTACGTTTTTTCGTTTGGTATAGATAGTTTAGATTTTCATTTCAATTAGCTCCTTATGTCGAAAGCAGTTTGTAGTATGATCATTTATCATACCAATTGCTTGCATCAATGCATAACATATAGTAGGACCCACAAAGGTAAATCCTCTTGCTTTAAGATCTTTACTTAAATTATGTGATTCTGTAGACCTGACAGGAATTTGTCTGCAATCCTTAAAAAAATTGTGTTTGGTTCTTCGGCCTTCAACAAAGTCCCAAACATAATTATCAAAGCTGCCAAAGTCATGTTGTATCTTGATGAATGCTCTGGCATTAGTAACAGCAGAATTGACTTTTAATCTGTTACGTATGATATTAATATTAGTAGACTTTAACAATTTTTCCACATGAGGCATTCCGAATTCTGCCACCCTTTTCACATCATAATTAATAAATGCCTTTCGATAATCTACGCGCTTCCGTAAAATTGTTGACCAACTCAATCCAGCCTGAGCGCATTCTAAGACCATGAATTCAAATAATTTGGTATCGTTGTGAACTGGGACTCCCCATTCTGTATCATGATAGAGCTGCATTTCGAGATCGTTAGACCTATCGGCCCATGAGCATCTTCTCTTGAGTACCGGATTCATGCAATTTGGATCTTCATCTATGACAATATAAAGATCTTACATCTCATACTTCGTCATCACGTGACAAGGGGTACCCCGGAATTAATAATAATAAAGCATACTAAGACGTCGGTTTGCCCACTTAAGGAAGAAATGCTCAAAAATAAAAAGGTA
>JAATVR010000242.1 GCA_014523665.1 Nitrososphaerales archaeon TH526 | reverse complement strand
TGGATAGCCCGAACCTTCGTAACTATCGTCAACGAGCCAAGCATTGAACACCCATCCTTCCTTTGGCTGATAATTTGTCGCAAGATCAACATTTATTGTATAACCGTTTGTGCAAAGATTTGCAACCCCAAATACTGTGCCGCCATATCCGATGAGAGCGCCGGTCTGACATTTGGTTGCTTCCGCCTGCGCATGAACATTCGCCAATGCTGATGGTGCTATTGCTAAGCCCAAAGCAGCTATTAGAGTAATAGCAATGATACCCTTTTGCATATCCTGTTTAAACTTTTAGGCTATATATATAGTATTCCCAATTAACTAGATTCATTAGATTTTGAATTTTTTTTGGAGTCAGACCGTTCTCCGATTCGGTTTAAAAGTTCGTTAATCATTATTAGAAACTCCTACACATCCTCTAGATGAAGTCGACCCAAGAATCTGTAATTATTTCATATAATTTATCTTAATTTTAAATTAGCTCTGTAAAAAAATGCAGAGTACAAAATAGGAAAGTCTGCGGTTCTATGGGTTTACAATAACAATGGAGTAACGGAATTTTGTCGAATGTAACTCGAAAAAAATGTGATCAAATACGAAATAATAAGCGAGGACTTCATGTAATTCAAGGTAATAAAAGTCAATTAAAGTATGGCAGCGGCGCTGCCTATTGCAATCTTTTAAGTACCGCGGCTACTTGACAGGTTTTGAAGTTTCTGAACAAGGTCTCCAAAATCAGAGCCTGCAACTAGCTTCAAAGTTTTGAGATTTGTCGCATTTATACCAAGTTGTGATAGTTGCTGTGATAATTCCTGTTTTAGCTTGCCAAACGCAGGAGAATCCGAAAGCGCTTGTAGCTTTTCTGTCAGATTACCACCTTGAGCGATAGTCAAATTCAAACCTGCTTTAGAACCCAAATCTTTAACTTTTTCTGAAAGTTCAACAAGCTGTTGTTGAACTCCTTGAGAGGGTCCTGATTGATTTTGACCCTGAGCCTTCGCCAACATATTGAAGGTCGGAGCAAGTGTGATCGATAGTGTAAGAGTCGAAAGTATCCCTATCGCTATTGCGAATGTCAATTTTTCATTTCCTTTCAAGAATAATTTCACTAAAAAGACTTCGTAAGGGCATTATAAATGTGTTACTTGATCCATAGTAAAAGGGACCATTCTGACAATTAAACAAACTGTCGCAGCGATTACTTTAATTGCATGCCAGATTCATGTTGAAATATTTTGGTGACGAGCAGACGCTCAGAAACCGCAACAAATATTGTTGTAACATTTGGCCTTGATAGTAACTGTTATTCCACACGCATCATAATTATCCACTTCAATGAAAGTCTCCTGTCTCATCGTGGCCAATACTAGATATAATCTTTGCACCTGAAAATGCGTCAAGTAGGATTTCGTTGGGAAGGAATAAGTTAGAAATTTGCAATACAATCTCTTTTCATCCATTTTTCTTACCTCATCTTATTAATGGTCACTCATTCAATAAGATGGCCTTTGATATTAGAGCGATTTATTGGAATTTGTTCTTCTGTTGTCCTAGGTTCAATACTCACGAGACTAGAATATATTTCAAAAGTCAACCCGTTGACGTATACCTTATAAATGTAGGACTCGTAATAATACTAGAAATGACCTATCCTAGGGAACCTGTAGAGGACGGCGTAGCACCTGATAGAATTAAAAACGAGACGACAACAACTACAACAACTACAACGTCAACCGTGGATCCAAATATCCAACAGAAAATAGATTCAATAAAGAATGTCGCAAGTACTGTAAGGGATATCTCGGCAAGCATTAGGGATACAGTACGAGCTTTGCGTGAGAGCGGAGCGATTGATGAATTGATTGCAGCCATCCATGAAGCGACTATTACGATGAGAGATACTACAATAGAGATTAGTAAGATATCTAAAGATCTCAAGGAAAGGGGAATGATCAAGGACACTGCCAAGACATTAGATGAAACCGTTGCAGCAGCAAATGGAGCAGCAGAATCGTTCAGACAAACAGTGGAAGATATGAAAGAAGCAGCTCCTCAGACTGCAGAAGTCATAAAGAAAGCCAGAGAACGCGTAAAAACTAAAAAAGAAAATAAATAAAGATTGTATATGCGTAACTAAATTCTAATCAGGAAACCTTATTTTTCTGTTATTCCTTCGGAGCGCCAAGTCACCCCTTCCACACATATTTTGGAAATCTAATAATTCCTGAAATATGAGGCTTGTAAATTTAATGAAAAGTGAGTGAGGGAACCTTTCGCTGTTAAGCGGCCATTGGTTGTATAACGCTTTGAAGTGTACACAGATGGGTCCCGATCATTTCATCTGAATCTCTATGAAGTCGCAAGCCTGGCGGCATGAATCTTCAAGAGCCATCGTAGGCCTTCTATCACAACCAATGCGTTTACTGCTTCCTTCAGATTCATTTCATGTACCTTTTCTAGAATAGCAGCGAATACTGGATGATGTGGTTTCAACTCTTTAATTCTTTCTTCTACCATTTCGTCAGTGATGGCCTTTTCTCGTGTGTTCACAAGTCGCAGAGCACGAACCTTCAATATCCATTCTAAACCCTCAGAAAGCACCAGTACTCTTACAGTGTCCTCTAGGCTCATTTCATGTATATTTTCTAAAATAGTGGCAAGAAGTGGATGCTATGGCTTCAATTCTTTGATTTTATCTTCGATCACTTCATCGGTAATTTCTCTTTCAAGCATTTCCTTATGAAATACTTCATTAAGGATTTATTTATAGTTGCTCTCAATTCAGCCGTAGTCTAATGTAGCATTCAGAAGTAAGCATTCATATTCTATCAGGCAGAGGATTGGTCACAATATAACCCTCACTTACTAGGGTAGTCTGATAGTCCAGCCGCAGGCTAAAAAAAATCAGACCAGATCAATGACTGAACTGATATCCTCATATTCAGCCCTGAAACTCTGGAAGCTAGATCTGTCCGCGAATCTCGCCATCAGGATTTGCCTGCGTATTTACATTGACATATGTAACCCCGCT
>JAATVR010000241.1 GCA_014523665.1 Nitrososphaerales archaeon TH526 | reverse complement strand
TTATTTATTAATAATTGAACAAATGATTTATGGTGTTCAGTTCTTTGAGCCACCTGATGAAACTAGTAGTTCAACCACTCCAATACCACCCGTGGATCTTCCTACAATATGCAGATGGACACCTGGCGGACAGTTTCAAGTATGATATAATCAGTGAATTAAGATAATTACTAAATTGATTCTGGATCTTTCAACTAGCGATTATAAAACACCTTAATAGTTTGCATTAGTATGTAAGAGTAAGAACAAGGTATTATACTATGATGAAACATGAATGTCACAACATTCCGTATAGAGCGGACTTTATAGTATTTCTGTTTTTCGGCATTGTATTCTCTGGAATTTTATTATCGTCATCTTATTTTCTTTCAGAGACTCTGCTTATAATGACGCCGGCCAATGTCCTCCTTTCCATAGCTCAGGAAGCAATGGCAAAACAAATTATTGGTTCAGGTGAAGAGATTGCTACTGCTACTGCTACTGCTACTGCTACTGCTGTTGTAAGAACAGTTCAATCTTCAATCCAATTCTCTGATTCTTTACAGTATAATAATACGGAATTAGGCTTTGGTTTACAGTATCCTTCTAATGCTCAGATAGAAGAAGCCGGTGAATCTGTGTTTTTCCGTCTGCCAGATGGTTTGATTAGTGTATTTATAGACAGAAATATAGAACAACAACAAGAACAACAACAAGAACAACAACCGTCACAACAATTACGGGAATACACAAATTCCATTCTAGAGCTTTTGAGACAGTCATATGATGGATTTACCATAGAAAGGATAGGCAATTTTACCTTACCAAAGGGTTATGCCTCAAATTATATTATGTTTAGTTTCAATAATGGAACTGATGATGGTTTAGCTTTTACGACTAGTACTGCCAACATGAGCGATGATGAAAATAATATTGGTTATATTCTCCTATTTACTACGCCCGTCTCAAATTCGGCCAGCTTTCAAGATAATATAGTAGACTCCATTGTCTCTTCATTTAAGATAAATCAAGAACAGACAACAACACCATCACCGCCGACTCCAAAAGAGGATCAAGAGGAAGATGAACCAGTAGTTCGTTTCTAGTAATTATTATCCATAACTATCTTTGATTGTAGAACAGTATATTTATGAGTTTAAGTAAATTCTCATCAAGTTTAATAATGCATTGATGTATGATTCTTAAAGAAATTAGAAAAAAAGTTATGGAAGGAAGGGATTGACGAAGTTCGAACTACGTAATGTTGTAAAGTAGTCGTTTAAGAAACCTTCTCAAGAGTATCACTTAATCTGTAATAGTCGTTATCTGTGACGCTGCCCTCTGAATAGGCTTGGTTTTCAAGTCGAGACTCAAAATAATCCATGGCTTCGCCAGGCTGTTCTAACTGAAGCAGAGTCATTCATATTATATTTAATACTATTACTTCGTACTTTGCTTGCATTTTAGGCAAATAATTAGGATGCACTACGTAATGCAATAACTCTAAAGCTTCGTCAGCATTCTCTATAGATTCTTCATGTAGTCCTGATTTATGCAATTCTATGGCTTCGCCAGTTAAAGCCACTCTTCATGTAGTCCTGATTTATGCAATTCTATGGCTTCGCCAGTTAAAGCCACAATTTTATAGGTTAATACACGATCACTATTGGAATCGTTTGCATTTATCTTTGCTTTGCTATCGGAGTTTTAAACATCTTCTCTTAGGATTTTAGAAATCAATTGCTATTTAATACGGAAGTGAGGCCGCATACAATTATAAATTATTATGATGACTACCAATTACAGAGAACATTTTTAGACCTGTCTGTACAACATTATTTTTGTAGTTGAATAGTGAGTTTAGATTCTTCTCTCAGCTCTATAGCCAGATAGATAGTAAATCATGTGTATTTTTAATATTGCTGTCATCCTTGTCCATATCATCGTTATCTTCTTACCCTTCAATAAGCTCATCTTCGGTTTCAGGTACATTTGCTAATGCATTGATGAGTACTAGCGGTAATTTAACTTCCCAGGACACGCTACTATCAGAGCTTTACAACACAACGGTACAGTCTGTCGTCTCAATAACAACCAATGTGGATCCTAGATTCATTGATCCAGCTGATAATGATAATGGTGACAACAGATCTTCTCTATTTCATGGTTCTGTTGACGTTCCTCTGGGATTTGGATCTGGCTTTGTCTACGATAGAGACGGACACATTGTGACCAATTATCATGTATTAGAAGGTGGGACATCAGCTGATGTAAAATTTCTTAATGGCAACAGTTATTCTGCCACCCTTGTGGGAAAAGATCCATTATCGGATTTAGCCGTCCTGCAAATTGATCCTACTGCTTTGTTCAGTGAAAAATTGGTGCCATTAGAGCTAGGATCATCCTCTGCACTTAATGTAGGTCAGCAGGTAGTCGCTATAGGAAATCCCGTTGGTATTTTTAGTGGCACTTTGACTGAAGGCATAGTAAGCCAATTAAACGGAATATTCCCTGATTTAGCTAGGGGTGTTTATAATAGCGGGTTGATTCAAATAGATGTGCCTATTACCCATGGAAATTCAGGTGGACCGCTTTTAAATTTAGAAGGTAGGGTGGTAGGTATTACTACACTTGGTTATAATAATCCAAACGATCCAACAGCTCCTATTGGTTTCATAAACTTTGCCATACCTTCAAATAAGATCGCAAGGATTGTTCCTGAATTAATTTCTAATGGAACATATCAACATGCATGGCTGGGTATTGATGTAATAGATGTTACTCCCTACATTGCAAAAAATATTGGCCTAAGTGAGGCTAGAGGCTCCATCGTATATGCTGTCTCACCAGGAAGTCCCGCAGATATTGCTGGAATAAGCACGGGCAATGCTGACAACAGAATTAGTGTACTTGCAAATCTATTTGGTATAGTGCATGACAAAATTGATATTAATTCAGATGCAGATGTGATTATAGGAGTAGACGATAAGCAGATAAGACAAAGAGCAGATCTAGTAAACTATATTGATAGCAAGTCTGTAGGAGATACGGTTACACTGAAGATAATTAGAGAGGGGATTATAAGGAATATGGAAGCTACTCTTGCAAAGTCTTCAGCAAACCAAACCTCTGTATCAACTTTAGCTTGATTTTCTGCTAATTTTTAAGACATTCATGATATCAAAACTATGTCAAAAAAGAATAGCTAAATTCCTTGATAACTAGTAGTATACAGTAATTTACACTTACTTTATTCTGCTATTCGATATTCATTTAAATAACAATTTCATGAAATTTAGGTTTCACATGCAATAATCCGAACCCAGTAATTCTAAATCGATAGCATTACCAAACAGTGAAAGTCCTTTCTATTACTAGTCTTATTATTCCTCAAATTCTTAGATTATTAGTATATTATAATCTAAGAATTAGTTAGTTGTACTTATAGATTTTTTCGTTATTATTCACAGAGTATAAATATGAAAATAGTACAACGGCTCAAGTTTGTTCAACGGAATACTGTAGAAGGCTTGATGTTATGGTCTGCTGTTGAAGTTAGTTCAATAGGTAAGAATACATATACGGTTATTGTATTTACTCTCTAAGTCCGAAAGGTGGTTTATGTATCATCAATCTCCAAAAATGGATTAGCGCAATTAACGAAGCACGAACAGCGATAATTCATATCAAAAAAAGTAGAACAAATCAGCATTAGGAGGCTCTAATGCTAGACATAATTATAAAACAAACAGAAGAAAAAGTCAGCCAGATAATAAAGGAAAATGCTGATTTATTGGATGAGCAGAGTGCCTTAAACTTGGAGTTGACAGCCGATGAAATCAGAATGTATATAAGTGAAGCGATCCAGGAAGTTAGGAAGTACAAGAAATACTAATGAATAACCGTAATGATAAAAAACAGATTGCAGAAGCATAGATACTTGGTTTAAGTAAGTGTGTATATTCATTGGTTTACTTATGAAATATTTAACTAGCCCGTCTAACAGCAGCCGTTGGATTTGTTTCGAAGGGTATGACAAAATTTATCAATTTTTATAGCTTAGAGTATCCTAATTTTTAAAATTCTAGTGTTAAATGCCCTAACAAGGAAAAAAGAATAAATCCAAGTTCATCGTATCTCTAATAATGTACAAGAAATCCGTTATAACAATTTCCATCGTTTTTGCTTGCTTCCTGTCGACCTTGGGAATGTATATGATATCATTGCAGCAGCAAGAGGTAGCCGCTCAAGGAGCTCCTTTACAAGAAAGATTCATGCAATCAAGCAATCTTTTCTCACAGCAAACCCTAGAGAACAGTACTAACAGTAATAATACTGATAGTACTTCAGCAGCACCATCCTTATCATCACAACCATCATCATTGTCTCCACAAACAACAAGTGCTAGTAGCCCTCCTCCTCCTCCGATTGTCGATTCAATACAGAGTGGAAGCAGCTCAGGAACAGGAACTACGCCTCAAAAAATTGTTCAACAGGGAACAGTTACATCAACGACGGATCCTTTACCAGGCCATGAAGAGCACCAGAGTGCCTCTATTCTACGACTAAGAAGTGATGATGGAATATATTCAGGAGTGGTCACTTTTACTGCAAGCAATCCTGTAGAGATGCAAGTCTTTCACAAAGTAAGCGATTCATCGTCACCATCTGAAATAAGTATACCAGAATCATTTGGGACATTAACTACGACACCACTACCGGATGGTAGTGGTTCTATTATCATAACTTCTATTGTTCCTGATTATGGAAGTTCAGGTCCTTTTACTGCATCCGTTCCTTTCACGGGTAATTCACTTTCATTGCATAATATTGAGGGTGAACCATTCGCTGCTACGTATACGGTCTCAGCAGACGTTCTTGGTCCCGCCAATAAAGCTAACGACATAGGCACTTCGCCGGGGACTACCACCACGAATGGCAGTACTTCAGCGTCAGATAATGATAATGGTGCTGATAGCGATGCTGATGCTGATGACGAAGAGAATGATTGAATTTACTATGGAAACTTGTAGGCTGAGTTTGATATCCTACTATTTATGTCTGTCCTATCCTTTTCAATAATTGTCGCAACTTCGCTTCTGTTATTGATTCTGACGTTACAGAGTAACGGTCTCCACTCTTCTTTAGTGTTGGGTTTCCAATCTCTAGGTGGCGATAATGATAATAATAATAATAAATTAAACGCCAATGACTATCAAATGAATCACGATATCACCTTTTTATCAACTTCTTCTTCCTCCTCTTCGGAGTCTTCATCCCCCTCAAATGATTTTTGTCTAAAGTATTTGGAGACTTGTAACGGAAATCAGGGTACTGAACTGGAAGAAGATACTAGCCAAGAAGATAACATAATTAGTGAGTTTCAAAAAAAGTATTCTGAAGTAATAGAGGAAAATAATAACAGTGACACTGGAGCTGGAATTGAAGCCTCTGTTGCAGCGGGAGAACAGGAGCCAATAGTTTCTCAACCAAGGGATTCAAATCTTTCAGCAACTACAGCTACTACAAATGCGACAATGACAGGTGACTATGGTTTACACCCCCCAGGCTTAGAATAATAATAATAATATGGATGTGATGCCAAGCCCATATACGACACGCCACTTCGAAATAACTTGGAAACGAAAGGAAATTATTATAAATAAGTGTCCTAAATAAGACATATGTGGCATAGAGTTGGGCTACAGCGGCTATTACACTACAATTGCCTAATCCGTAATACACAAGCTTTGGTAGACAAAAGATGCTCGAGATATCTTGTATTAATTCTGTTTCCGCTAGTCTTGATTATCTCTTCCTCACCTATGGTTATGATGATGGGCGGACTTCTCTCATATGCATCGCCACTGCCGCCTTTGACCTCTCCATCTTTCTCTTTCACCAACTCAAATTCGTTTTCGAATCTTGCATCATCATCAGCACAGATCAGCATACTTGTAAGCAAACCATCTAATACATCAAATGATGAGGAAGTAGAGGATAATAACGGCGGTGCCGGTATTGGTATGGCAAAAGTTACTGACTGCCCAGAGCTAAAAATAATCCAACCAAACTCTCTTTCTGCTAACAATGATAACGAGAATGGAAATAATACTAGTAGTAGTAGCACTGGCGCTAAGGGTGACGCTCAAACCCTAAGTCAGCTGCTCCAAAGGAATATAACAATCGATACGGACAATGAATGTGGCTATACTCTAGATGCAGGCAAGCTCTCAGCACCTGCTTTTGGTGCAAATATACTTGAGGACCGACGTCATTAAATAATAGAAAGAAGATAATAAGTGTAGCCAGTAGCTCTAAACTGAAGAACCTTTCTCCAATATTCTAATACTGTTAGAATCTTAGAATATAAGATTTTAGCTATTAGTGAGATATACTTATAGATTTTTTCTTCTTAATATAATTTTATACATGAAAAGGAAAAAAGTCGCAATGGAAAAAGAACAGGAAGAAAACATTCTCTCCCGCAAGCTCAGAGAGCACCTAGATCGTATTGACAGAGTCAGTGCTGGGACAGTAAAGATTGCAAGATCGTATTATGAAACTAACCGCAAGATCAATATTGTGATAATCGCCGTTGGAATATCTTTGCTTGCCAACGCTGTTGGGTATGCATGGTATACATCATATAGTGGTGGCGTTACAACAGCTGGCGCTGGAGCTAATTCATGGAGCATATTTTCTGGTGGACTGGGAATGACAGCTTTTGCTACATTATTCTTCTTAAAACCACAGGGAAATATAACCAAGGCACTAGGTAATCTGACTCAGATACAGATGATTTGTAAATCGTATTGCCTACAGTTTGATACAATCCTAGAATACCACGTAAAAAATGATTTAAAGAATATACATGAACTAAATGATATGATTATAACATTACAAAATAATACTAGCGCAGCAGTCAAACTCATACAATCAGAAATTGAAAGTGATATAGAAAGTAAATTAAGAGAAGAGGATGAGGAGGAAAAAGGGATCTTTGCAAAACCAATAGTACCCTAATACTTAGAAATAAGAACTTGATTTCAACAAAGCAGATAAATCATACCTGATCGAATACCTCTATCTATATCAATTTATTAATATATGAATATAACGATCTAAATTAGCTATTTGAGAAATACTGATGTTGCTGATGTTGATATTCGTAAGCTATATACACTGCAGAGATTATTAATCCTCTTTAACTCATTACAGTAATATGCCTTTTTCTCGATTTTTTGTCAAACTTAGAGCTAATGTCAGATAGATTCTCTGGTAGTAGAGACTATTATCTTATCAAGTTTATCAATGCACTCAGATATCTTGCCTGTTAGTAAGCTATAATGCTCCTGATTTATTTCATTATTTTTGAACATTGCTAGAACTGCGTCTCTCTTTTTTACTAAATTATGTGATACTTCCTTTGGGTCTTTAAGTTGCCACTGCCATTTAGTATAAACAGTATCATATATATGGTTTATTTCATCCATTTGTCTAGCCATATTACTCCTCTGTTTCTTGCCAGAGATATAATTTCTTAATTGGGGTAGAAACGCAATCAAGCCAATAAAAGTTGCAGCAATACCTATATAAGTTCCTAGCTGGACAACCGTTTCTTCTATTGTCCATGGATGAGGATTGACCATAAGATATGTGGTGGATACTAAATCTTTATATTGCTTCGATTGTGGCTCTACTTCTATTTCGTACGTTCCACTTCTTAGACCGATGGTATCTAGAGCAGCAGACTCAAATGTTCCGTTATCTGCAGATTGAATAGAAACTGGGATAGTTGTTCGCATTAATTTTCCTGTCGAATCCTTTAGACTGATATCTAGTTCCTCATTTATTCCGGTACCATTAATTAGGTTTGCAAAAGTACCGGACACAAAGACTACATCCCCTTCTTTATTTTCTTCAATCGTATGTAAATTTAAAGATGAACAAAGAATTGCAACATTGTCGGGGCTGATATATGCTTTCGTATCAGGACAAAAGTCCTGAATGTATTCCACATAACTACCAAGCTCAAAGAAGCTAATATCTCCCCAACTCGATGGTATATTTGCTTGTGTAATGTTTCTAGGAAAATTGATGTAGAAACTATCATATTTGTTCTGTGCTCTCAAATGAGAGTCTTGCTGCTGGATTGCAAAGCCCATAACCCTAGGACTTTGTTCAAAGTATATTTTGAATTCACCATGCCAACTTTTATTCGTAGAGATAATGTTGTAATCGGTCCTCGAAAACGGACTATCTAGATTGAGTGATGAATAGTTGTTGTTGTCGTTCTCATTATCTTGCATTGTAATATTGGATATAAGAAGAACAGGTGATTCATCTTCTTCTTTTTCTACTAGCGCCGGATCAATGTTCTTTTTATCAATACCCTTATAATACTCTGATATACCATTTCTTATGAAGGCAATCTGTTGAATATCGGAAGTGGTTGTGTTATATGCAATATGAGAAGTATCAAAGAGAAATACAATTTGGTCGGGATTTTTTATGACACCGACAGGTGTTTTGTCAGGAATAATAAATGCTCCAGATAAGGATCTCTCTGTTAGCTCGTACTTAAGGAAAACCACAACTCCGCCTTCATCTATGCTCGGACTTGTAAAATTAATTTTAAAGGCATCATTCCATTCATATTCATCTATCTGACCGTCTAAGTTTATTTTTTGTTTAGCAATTGGGACTGAGATGTTACTATTATTGTGTGCCTCAACTATACCTGTCATAAAAATTAGTTTCATGATAGGGGAGAAAGTAAGAAGACTAAGGATCAAGATATAGCAGAAGATAACTTGACTTCTTATGACTATAAAAGAATAATCATTTTGTGGCATAAGGATGAATAATAGAACTCTTGTTAGATGTATTTGATAAGAGAGTTAATACATTGGCAATGGTTTGGGATGAACTTTCTAGTCTTGATGGGCCTGGTGAAGCGAAGGCATAGTTGGTCCTCGGATCTTCTCTGGGTGTCCAGCCTTCATTTTGGTGAACAAATATATTAACTTCTTCAGGTTTTGTAGAGTTATTGTAATTCTTGATGATCTCAGTCCAATTATATGTATTTGCTTTAAATCCACCTTCAGCTGATGCTTTCTGGATAATAAACACTATAGATAGAGTTAGTATAGCCAAAAGTGATAATGTTATCAAGAATAGTACAAGTTTGTACCTTGTCATATTACTTTGTACCAAAACTTGACCATTAATTTTCGTTGGCACAATTTACAATAGTCATACAGATTATATAAGAGGGACTATGGGCTTAAGTATATGTGTCACTATTTCTTAATATTCTTAAGTCTATGTCAGTATAGCTAATTTATTTTATTTATAAATAATAATACTTGCTTAGATCTCATATTGAACTACTACTATTGAGCTTTATTATTGTACAAATTATTCTTATAAGTACTTATCAAGTCATTGTGGATAGGATTACTGAAGTCCTCTGCGTCTTGATTCAATTCGTTCATAAGCTTCTGTAATAATCAATTGTTTGTCTTTTAGAAAGTCAATGAACTGTTCGTTGATTTCGAACCTGTCTATAAGACGAAGAAGTATTGCACGGATAAAGTCCCTTCCTTCATGATTTAGTCCGCATTTTGTACAACAAAAATCAATTCCTAATTCTGGGGCCCATCTTTTCTTTATTTGACTCTCAGCATTATCCTTCAAGGCTTTATTATTATAATCTGTTATTCTATCCAATACTCTATGGACAAAATACAACAGCTCTTTGCACAAATGATCTTCTTCGTCTTTTCCGACTATTGTATCCCATGCGTCTACAAAGCCGTCTGCGTAGACGACATTTCCAGGTGGAAGGGGAGTAGGCTTCTTTCCTTCATACGGATCATGCAATCCACTTGTATCTTCAATAACCATTCTTACCCGTTTTCTTAGTGCTTCAGCAGCCCTTAGCTGTGATGATGCAGCCGGAGGCCTGCCTCTTGAGGATTTTTTTCGTATTCCGACCTTTCCCTGTTCCTCTCCTTCTTCTAGATGATCGATATAATATTCTCTATAAAGTTCTGCTTTCTGAGCATAAATGGTCTTTGCAGGCAATTTGGCTTTCTTGGAAAGTTCTTCAACTGTTAACCCTTCTGGATACGCCTCCCTTAAGGCTTCTAACATCCTTCTATTACTATCCTTATTAATTATCTGAAGATGAAGCGCATCTCTACAATAATAGCCACCGATATAGGATTTCATTATGTCTATTCTTCAATCATTAGAACTTTGTCATTCTTTAGCTTTTCTAAAATTCTAAGATTATTAGAATATCATGATTTAAGGATTGGTTAGCTTACTTATATCTTCTTAGTAATAATGAAAAAACAAGAATAAAGGTAAAAATGTGAAAGAAACATTCGTTGGAAAAATAAAAGCATACGTGACTGAAATGCCACATCCAACTATAGAAGTCGTACTGACTTGACTGTTATCTTCTAGTAACCAAATTTAATGGTAACTTGAAATACTACATATTAGATAGAGTTTGGAGAAGTTTATTATAATCTTAAATTTAACCCTATCTATTATTATATGGTAATGCCAGCTTGTCACTACTACTATTAGTATCATCATCATCATTATTGTTTGTACTGGCCTTTTCATTTCTTCCTTCTATTATCTCTTCAATATTTGCAGAAGTTATTACTATACTTCCTGGTTCCATAGATGAAAATAGATACAGATTTGTTGATATATCCTTTTATCCTGTAGAAATGGGAAAAGAAGTTACTTGGTACAATGGTGATACAGTAAATCATAGATTAATTATTTCTTCAGCTCTCGGGCCAGTAAATTTTACATCTGTAGAGAACAACCTTAATAGTTCATCGGTAGTAGTAGCTGATTCTGGGATTATAGAACCAAATGATTCATTTACTTTTACATTTGACAAAGAAGGAACTTATGTTTTTTATTCTCCTACTTATCCATGGATCAAAGGAACAGTATTTGTAACCAATGATATTGCCACGATAACTGAAACCGATTCTGAAAATGATATTGATGTCCAGCTATCTTGGACTCCTTCTGTACCTAAGATAGGAGAGGAGACCCAATTTAAGATAATATTCATTGATAGAGAATTGGATGAAAACCAGAAACACATTGATTACAAGTTCTCAATAGATGCTCCCAACGGTCAGAGTATAGCTTTGCAATCACCTCATTCTGGCTGGGGGTGTTGAATCTGCTTCACATGAATTTATCGAAATTGGAGATTATAAGCTAAGGATATCCATATTTACCGTGCAGTTCATCCCTGTAGAAGTAGGTACTACAGAGTTTGGATTGACAGTCTCGAATACTATTACCGATTCTTTCTCTTCGACAGATAACTAAGCGAATTCTATGTATCCTAAAATACATAAGCTGCATCTTGAGACGTCGAAACGAAGCATCTCAATGATATGCTGCAGATGGATATTCTTGGCCATTCTATTTGAATAACTCCAAGGAAAGAAATTATGGTTACTAGCTGTTTGGATGATTGCTCCAGGAAGGTAGCAAACAGGTGGTCTGAAGGAAAGAGGTCAATAGATGTACTCAACGTGTTAGAGGATTGGATAATGATTAATGGTGGTAAGCCTAAGCATGATAATGGAAAGCAGTTTACTTCGAGAATCTTCAGACATTTCCTTGTCCATAATAATATTAAGGATAAGAGAATACCAAATTCTTATCCACAGCTGCAAGGGAAGATGACAAGCGATACTTTAAGGAATGTAGCTAAATTTGAGTGAGTGTAGGCAATTTAGAAAATTGGTTTTAAAAACGCCTGCATAACAAAAATGAGTATTATACTAGTGATATCATTGACTACTCATAAATCGCTCTATCGCTGCACAGATATGAATGATACTTCTGGAAAAAGTATTCTTTTCAGGTAGAATGATCACTTCTAAGATCAGATAATTACCATTGATGCAACAGCTAAATATTTTAATTAAATACATACTAATGTAACTATCAGTAGTAATAGAGGGTTCACATAAATATTTAGTTTACATGTTCTATTTGATTCTATTATGAAATACAGAAGTAGAACAGAAATTGTAGGTCTGATCCTAGAGGCTGCAAACGGAGGAGGAGCAACCAAGACAAAAATAATGTACAAAGCATTTCTATCATTTGCTCAGCTACGAGAATATCTTACAATGTTACAAGACAATGGACTTATCGAATATGAAGGTGGACGGCAAACATACAGAACAGCAGA
>JAATVR010000240.1 GCA_014523665.1 Nitrososphaerales archaeon TH526 | reverse complement strand
GTAATAGTATCTAATTCAAGTCTTCCACCATAGCTCTAAGCCAACTTAATTTTTTCTGCAGACTTCAGCAACATCATCTGGCAATTAATAAATAGGAATTAGGTATGTAACCACTACTTACATTACTAGAAGATTCTAGTTTATCCATTCTATTACATTTTTGCATTTAGTTGTAATTGCATAAGTCGGTCGCCCTGTTACGATTTTTTCAATTCTGCGTTTGGTTAAATTGAGAATTTGACCGTATTTTTTGGGTTGAGCTAAATCACTCAGATGTAGGTAGTAGGTCAGTCCATATCTATCGGCTAGAATAACTGGCCTACTACCTGGTGCTTTATTACATGATACGACATATCATTGCTCGTGTATCCAAAAGTGCAGGAAATTACGAACAAATGGTTGAATTTTATATCCGAGCTAGTGCCGCTGCAACATTTTTAGAGCTATTAAAAAAGAAACATTAGCGTTTCTTGCACCAGAGGAGATATTAATTCTAATCTCAAAATACATTATTGACTAGACGAGTCTAACATATTTTGCATACTCCTCATTTCATATTGTCATCATCTGATTGCATTCTTTATAACGTGGTTACGTACCGCTTTCTGTTAGAATGAAGTAGTACATTCTGAATACATATAGTTGACACATCATTTTTCTGGCGTGTGACAACGACACTGACATTGGCTAGATCCAGATTCGACGGCGGCAACGCCGGAACATTCTGTATGCTTTTCATCTCTGCATGCCTGAGATAATACTTCTTCACTCAATGTAATATTCAATGGTTGATGACATTATATAAACTTCTAAACCTAGAAATTCATAAGTTTAGGCCTAAATCTTCTTCAGTAGTGCCGCTAATAATTATAAGACTTTATGCAATTGTTTGGGCAGTGACAAGAATAATTTATAGAGCTCAGACGAGATCTGAGTGTCAAATGTGAGTTACATCTATGAAAGATTAGAATTGGACCATTTAATCGTCATGAGCTACTCTCCACGGCGTGTCACTAGAAACAGGGATATCATCAACAGAAGTAGATCTATTTAAAACGGATAACATTTTATCCGATAATTTGATTTCTTAGCATAATGAGGAATCTGACTATGCGGTCTATGTTGATTTAACAGTCATTGATCCGGAACGTGATGTCGCGTTAATTGGTAGTAGTTAACAGAGCTGGCTAGTTCCGCCCGAATAGAGGCCCACATTTGCGGTAATCTGTAGAGACTCTAAATAGTTTATTGACCATGTTATCAGTACATCCATGAGCCAACAGCAACAGCTCTTAAGACAAGAACTAACAGTCTCTCAGATTCTACGAACCTATGGCAAGCAGTTTAAGCAGATCACAGAGCGATATTCTGATGGTCGTAATGGCAGATGTGTCATGGGTCGTTACACTAGTGTGGATATTGTTACACAAAAAACATACAGCTATAGTGGGTGCGGCAGCAAACGCTATGAGAACTGACCGAACAAATTTGTCGTTTACCTCGAATGGGTATACCTCAACATATCATCTCTATGCAGGCGGGCTTGATTGGTCAAAGTCGGTAGGCCTGCTCATTTATACAGACGGTTCAGGTGAGTTTGGCTTGAAGAATCCTAAAAGTTCGTATCTATTGGGCGGCAGCGACGGGATGATCGCTGTAGCGAAGAAACACAATATGGTACTGCTCACACCATTATCACCAAATAAGAATTGCGCTGATGGGGATGGTTCTTGTTGGTATATGGGTGATCCGCCAGGATATGCGAGATGGGTTGAGGCTCTTGTAAAACAAGTCCAGTCACAATATCCGATCGATAAAAAGCGTATTGCTGTTGGCGGTTACTCATCGGGTGCACAATTTTCTACCGAATGGTGGGTACCATCGGGGGCTGCTCAGCGGACAATGACAGACGGTGTAATCGTAGCGATATCATATGGAGGTTCACCCAAAATGCCAGAAGTAGCTTATACACCAGCATTCAAATCAAACGTGCACATAAACTGGAATGTTGGAAGCAAAGATTCCAGCTACACTGGAGATGGAAACTACAGTGTGAAAGCTGGATATGATCATTATACCAGTGCCGGATTCCAAACATCTCTTGATGTACTACCGGGAGTAAGTCATGACCGGGACGGTCAGTTTGGGGCTGTAATGGATGCTCAGATCGCCAAACATATCATTTAGATAAGTGTCTTGCTATCTTTAATCTATTTTGCCATACTTTTTTTCCATCTCCCTAACTCTTTTAATGATTTCATTTACTGGCTTGTCTAGATCTTGTATCACTTTAAGACGAACGTCGTTCATGTTTACATCAACATCTGTCTGCTTATTCCTCGTGTTCTTTGCTTCAATATATGTAATCTCATACAGGGCCCACATGATACGTTAGATGAAACAAAAAAGAATGTCCGAAAATCTATAAACGAAGCAAGAAATCAAATTCCACAATATACAGATGTGGTTAAGAACTACCAAGAGCAGGCATTAGAATCAACAGGAAAGATAGTAGAAGACTATGTTGAAGCTCAAAAGTCCATAATTCCGTTTTTAGCTCAGCAAATGTATATTATGAAAATGCCACTAGGATGTATAACTATTGGCTTTCACCAAAAGTACCAACAGAGCTATGGGCCAGATCAGTTAGCAACTTCGCAGGAAATATTTCAGCATCAACAAGAATTGGTAATGATATCTTATTTGGAAATATTGATGCTATGGGACGCGCATTCGAACGAGCTAAACAGCATACAGAAGAGCTTTCAAGAATTAATGTAAACAACGCAAAAACAATCGCAAACACAGCAAAAGAAACTGCAGCAGAAGTCTACAAATAGAACAGTCTGTTGGCTATTCATCTAGTTATTCTATAGCTAGATGATTTTATTTTGTCTGTTTACACTGTAAAACGGATTTCCGCCATGGTGGTATCGGTGGCCACTGGAAATAATTTTCTCTCTAAAAGTCTAAGCCATGAACAGAACATACTATAACACATAAATAATAAATATTGGAAGTGACGACTTGGAGTCTTTATCACAAGTTCTTCGTTGTCATCTTTGTAATTCCTGTAATACAGAGTTAATACCCATCTCATCAAATGAGTCATTTAGAATAGATTACAATGTAACCCGGGGTATGGAGATGGAATTTTACAGAAGCAATGACATTGTCGATAGACAAGAATCTCCCGAACAACAAATAGTACCAGTTTAGATTATGT
>JAATVR010000239.1 GCA_014523665.1 Nitrososphaerales archaeon TH526 | reverse complement strand
GCCTGTGGAAATGGTAAACTGCCATACAATGTATTCTGTGACAATCAAGCATCACAAGTGCAAGGCGATGAAAACGAAGTAGCTCTGGCAGGATCACAATCAGCCGGAGAAAGTGAAGAAGAATAATTACAAAATCGCCTACACTCTTTTTTTATTTAGTCCTAAATAATTAGTATTATTATTATTGATCAGTTGTAAATTTCTAGGTCGGTTTGAGATAAATATTTGATGCGCAATAATTCCTGAACTAACACAATAGTGGATATATGTTTGCCTAGTAAACCACATTACTAATGATATTCTGATACTTGTCCGCAACATTTTGTGACTGGGTACTATCCTACATGGCTTTGCATAACATACTATAAAAATGGGTATTAGATAGAGGTAGGACGACCAGGAATTTGATCGAGCTAAACCTGGTTGCCTACCGTGTCCTAGTACGTTCGGTAGTGAGGTTTTATTTTGAGTGATTTGAAGGCCCCAACTACCCAAAAGCCTCTTCTATAACAAATTATAAAAAAGATCTATAAATACATCTATCTTTAAAGTTTGCATCAAATGATCTCGAAAATACAAGGACAAAAATCGCGCGCAAATTTTTTCTAACTTCTAGGTATTTCATAATCAGGTTCGTGCCACTAGTTTCGTAATTCCGTCCAGATAGTAAAGCGCCTCATGCATCCCAGACTCTTTAGAAACACTACTACGAGATCGTTTTATGCAAACGATATGTTCTGTCGTTGTATGCATATCAGGAAATGCCTTAGAGAATTCAGTTAGAAATTGTTTAAACCCTTCACCGGCCTTTCCTGCCTGTGGACTGCCCTCCACAGAATCTTTACCGAAATATTTTTCCACTGATGATAGGTCATATTTATTGAAAATTTCATCTATGAATGATCTTATTACGGTCTTATTCTTTTCTTCTTGGGAATTCCCTTTTTGTCGAATACATTTAACATCGTACAAGACGGTCCTTTATTTATCCTCATTTAGTATTTTTATGCGTAAAAATACACTTATAGAACGTCTTAATTTAACTGCATTAAGGATTTCAGTTATCGATTAAGTCGCGTAGAGCCATGCCACCATCCTAGTCTCTTGTCATATTATCCTCGGTATTAGAATTGCCATAATAACCATCATTGTACCCTATCTCATATCCTATGCAATAGAGGATATTACGGTCCCCACTAGGACATCCGTCATTATGTTCGTTACCACTAATGTTATCTTTACTTCCTTGCACCTTTCCTACTTCGTATCCTTCTCGATAGTTGGGTAATATCGGCTTGTCATTATCATCATCATCACCGAATGATGCGAAAATCATATTATAGTTAAATACCGTGATCGATGTTTGGACGACCACAACGGTTACAAAAAGGTTCAACATGCAGTTTGACATATGATCCTGTTGCACGCAATACTTCCATATAACAGGTCGTACGATGTTTCAATGTCTTTACTTGTAGGCGAATTTTCGGTTACTTCACTGTTCTAACAGAAGATGAATTGATGCAGGTCAACAGTTGAATGCCCGCAAAAAGGACAGAACCTCAGGTTATCGTGTGAAGACGAGATCTTAATCAATTGAAAATTGGACCTGCATGTCCTACATACATAGGTATTTGCGCGTAACATCTAATGTATCGTATTGCGACACAACTTATTACGGATTCTCATCTCCAAACTCAAACTCAATACTTGTATTAGAATCTTCTAGTAGTTACATTAGTCATAAATAAGAATAGATGTCCTCAGTAATAATATAGAATAAGAGATGCCAAGGCAACTCAAACATAGATCCCGATCCGAAATAATTGCATCAATACTAGAAGTGACTAATGGAAATATGGTGAGAAGAACAGAGATTCAGTACAAGACGTACTTATTATACAACATACTGACAGAGTATTTGTTGCATCTACTTCGATGCGACCTACTCGAATATATTGAGGGAGAGAGGACGTTCAAAACTACTCCGAAAGGTATGCAGGTACTCATGACATACAATAAGATGGAGGAATTATTTGTTAAATCCCCTTAGATTGAGGGACTGCGCGAAATTTTGGCGCGCGCTGAATTAAGGAAATGGTATTGCTGAGGGAATTTGACCCTCAATACTTCCACCGTCATCATCGCTATTGTCGTTTTCAGATTCTTCTGATGATGAGGATGGACAATCCACTGTTGAAGATGATTTTCCGTCACAATCTGAGGACGCATATGCATCGATACCAGTCATAATGCCAAAGTATTCCAGTAATAATAGCAAAGACACTGAAATCCAGATGAATGTAGGTGATCGTAATCCCATTATTCCGATAAATCGTACTGCCTGACCCTCAATATTTAATTCATCGATCAGAGATCTATCAATATTCTTCTAGTAGTTTCATTGAATACAAATAAGTAAATGAGTCTTCCATAATAAAATCTAATGGGAGATGTCCAGGCAACCCCGGCATAGAACTAGGTCAGAAATAATACCATGTATTCTGGAGGTAACCAACGGTAATAAGGTCAGGATAACGGAAATTGAGTTGAGGGCATGTTTGCCTTATAACATTGTAAAGGAATATTTGGCCCATCTGGTTCACTGTGGCCTTATTGAGTATATAGAGGGGGAAATGGCATACAAAACTACACCAAAAGGCGTGCAAGTAATAATAACATACCATATGATGGAGGAAATGTTCGTCAAATCCCATTAACCGACTAACTGGCATTGTAAATATCTTGGTGTTCCCTGGCAGGACACTATAAATGTCTAGTATATTCTTGGCATAATATGCGGCAGTATTAATATAGTATATTCTCCTGCGTTTTTCAGATGTCCCAAATATCTAAAGGTTTGTTAAGATCCTTAATTATTCGATGTTCAGATGTAGGACTAGACTGCGGGCATGTTATTTTTGGAGATAGTGAATGCAGGATTATACAGAATGCAATCATACACATGCATGAATATCATGCCATAATTCCTGAGGAGATGACTACATGCATGAAAATGAAGATAAGGGAGAATATACACTCATACCGCGATTCGATGCGCGCACAAATACTAGATGAATCCTCAGACGTTCCTGATAAAATTTTGCCAGTCATTTAAGTACGTGCTGATGTGCAGAATATGAATTCTGAGATAACTTAAATACACGAATATGGCCTTTTCTATATGTTAAAGATCCTAAACGCGAGTCCAGGATTTGGCGCGCCACTAAGTGAACGAGACTTGAAGGATTTCTTGACAACTAAGGTTATGAATTTACACCTTGGAACTGTAGACGAAAAAGGTCATTCAAATATTCATCCTGTAGGGTACTATTATGATCACTTAGAGAACAAGTTCTATATTCTGACCGCAAAAGAGTCAAAGAAAACCCATAATCTCAGTAGGAACGAGACAGTTTATTTTTGCGTCGATGACCCAAATCCACCATATAAAGGAGTACGCGGAAAGGGAACTGCGAGAATATTGAAAGAGGTGAATTTTAACCTTGGTATTTGGGAAAAGATCATGGCCAGATATTTGGGAAATTCAGAAGACCCGATGGCCATTGCACTTAAAGATGAACTGAAGAAGGGCGATTCAATAGTATTGGAGATCAGTCCCAAGTACTTCTCAACTTGGGATTACAGTAAACAGTAGATAGAATATGTTTAACATATGATATCTGAATGCAGTAATGGTCACATATGTTTTGGAAAAGGAGACCTTTCGTCATGTGCTATGAGGGATTGCGGAAGACCAACTGTAATTATAAGTCTTGTAGATATACAATGGTTCTACAAAATAAATGAATCAGGTCTTTGCATTAATAGAAAAGACTTGCACATGACATTAATAGACCGAAACATGCCTAAAGATGTTAAGAAAACCGTACTAAAGATCTTCCCCCATTTAGAAGAAAGAAAATATTAACAGTTGACCTTTTGGAGGGTTTTGTATTTTGCGCGCAAATTTCCATTATCGTTATTATCGTACTTGTGAGTGTCAATTGAAAAGGCAGGCGACCATAGAAGAATGAATGTAAGGCACTGTAGTCGCCCGCCTTCATGGTGTTGTTTTGATTAAGGTCACATATCCCATAAAATGCAACCCCTAATGGCCATTTCGATATTAGATCATATAGACTCATTTATTTTCAAGTGGGGGTTTCTTGCGTGCAAAAGGTCGACGATATTTGACTAGTTGTACTCACATGTCTGCCCGACAACCTTTATTTTATCCTCATTGGACGTAAGTTCAGTTGACACTAGACTACTGGAATAGACAAATAGAGATATGGATGGATGTATTTTCAGATGACAAACCAGATCTAATGGCACTAGAAATAGTGAGGGAGTTTGATAACTTGACAAAGAAATTCTACGGTATTTTTGATGATCTGAATGAATGGGCGAGTCCACAGAGATTTACATGGGTATCAGAAGTGAGGTCGTAAAAGAAACGGTGGATATAGTTCTAAACAGTTCTTATCCTGAAGCCAGACCAAACAAAAATGCAAAGGTAAGGAAATTCAAAAGAAAGATTGAAACTCTACCAGTTTCTGGTAAGGCCATTGAGTCCAGAATCGAAAAAGTAGAAAAGGACTTTTCCGAGGATGTAATTGTATCCGATAAGAACATCAAAATAGTGTTCCAACTTCCTATTAACAATAAGAAAGAAAACGTCAAGGTTGTTGCCAATGAGACTTACTCGATTACAATTTCACATCTAAATAATGAAGGGAAACGATGCACCCGTACACTAGACATTCCTTATAATATTGACTCCGAGGCCGCCAAGGCGACTTATAAAAATGGGATATTAGAGGTTAAATTCGATAGACAATAAATAATTTGATACCAGTTAACATGATTGATTATCCCATCTAGTTAATCTCTTTCATGTTTTTGCGCGCAAAATACTCAAGAAAACCTTCGAAACTCTTATTCAAGAGTGTCCATAGTACCTACCAAAGAATTTGCAGTACTACATAGGATGTTCTGGATGGTCATATTCATCTTGGCAAGGACCATTCTATCCCAAGGGTATTGAAAATTCTAAATGGTTAAAATATTACTCGAAGGTCTTTAACTATGTTGAAATTGACTCCTCATTTTACAGAATTCCCAATGAATTTATGGTCAAGAATTGGTACAATAGGACTCCAGAGAACTTTCGATTCACTGCAAAATTCCCTAAAGTTATAACACATGATAAGAGATTATCAGATTTCGATGGGAACCAACTAAATTATTTCTTTGAATCTATCTCAGAACTTAAGGAAAAATTATTGGCATTACTAATCCAGTTGCCGCCTTCCATAGATATTGTAGAAGGCCTAGATGCCCTCAGAAATATTATTCCATACCTTGACAAAGGTTTCAGGTATGCGGTAGAAGTAAGACATAGATCATGGTTTCAAGATCTTGCATACAATTTCTTCAGGAACAACGGGATGTGCCTTGTATGGAGTCAACTTGCAGATATTCGTACTCCACCTATCGTTACTTCAGACTTTGTTTATGTTAGACTCATAGGTGATAGGAGTATC
>JAATVR010000238.1 GCA_014523665.1 Nitrososphaerales archaeon TH526 | reverse complement strand
TTCATCCCACGAAAAAGGCCACCATTTATTTAAATTAATATTCGAAGCCAATCGAGACTTCCAAAATTCTTCGAGTTCTTCAGCAGAATCCTTCCAACTCTCCCCAATGTTCTTCTTTTCTTCCCTGCTCCTTTTTATTACATAACTTACCAAAAATGCAGCATTTATTGCACCTATAGAGGTACCTGCTACTATATCAAATACATTCTCATCATCATCAATATCTTTTTTCAATTTCTTTTTCTCATCATCAATATCTTTTCTGATCCAATAATACAAAGCACTAAAAACTCCTGCCTCATAAGCACCTAATGATCCTCCTCCTTGAAGAACCAAGGCTCTTTGCGGTTGCATATTATTTTTGACCATTGTAACGGTATTTTACATTCTCTTATTTTTAAGATTGGTGGCAAAGAAGATAGTATTAATCATAATTGATTCCTAGTTTCAATGAGCGTCTTCTTACGCGTATGAGCCAACGAGAATTTGACCTAAAAGTGTTAGTAACAGATCAAGATGAAAATAATGATAATGATGGTAGTAGAACTCTACTTCACGACGTTTTAGGTTTGTACTTGATTTCACACTCTACTCACAGCTATAAACAATAGATAACCAGTTTGTAACGTGTCAGGTATCCTACTTTGGCTGTACAGGTTGCTGTAAAGCCCTTCCATCTTATCCATTGTATCCTCTGCCGTTCACTATATTGTTCCATTTCTGGGCCAATTAATCTAGAGACCAATCTCTACCCATAGAGCAGCATGATCGGATGCCGCATCCTTTGGCGTTTTGATTTCAGGAAAATGAGGGAAAAGATCTCCTTTTTTTCCTCCCCAGACACCACGCCGTTCAATTCCTCCTGCTTGCACTCGCGATGCAACTTTTGGTGACATCAAGATATAATCTAACTTGCTATCCTTGGTACCATTCCCATGCGTGCCTGGACGACCATCACCGATAAATTTGGGATGCGACATCACGTCAACTAAGTCTGAATTGTTGCCAAGTAAAGGTTTTAAGGGATCGCGCTCTGGGGTATCATTCAGATCACCAGCGACCACCATGTTTTCAAATCCTTCTTTAATTCTCTCATCATAAATTTGCCTAACTCTTTTGGCTTGACGATTGCGTTTCGCATCATTTTCGTTCTGCAAGCCAAAACCTTTACTCTTAAAGTGATTAACGAGCACAAGTAAAGTTTTGTTTGAGGGGGTGATGATTTTATATTCTGCACAATCTCGGCTAAAAATAATGCCCTCACTATCGGTGTCATCCACATGGCTTACTATGGAGTGAATTTTAAACGACTGCCTTGTCATTATCCCGACGTCTATCCCTCGGTCATCGTTACCGTCTATCAGCATCACATGATCATATTTGACACCCTTTATCTTTGGGATAACTGATTCATTGAAACGATTTGCAGTAATACGGTTTTCAACCTCTACCATACAAAGCACATCACCATTTACTTCGCGTATCACCCGAGCAGTATTTTCAATGGCTGCTTCTTTTATCGTTTCACGTTTGAGCTCAAACCATCCTATCCATTTATCTCGTCCTTCCACGGCAACCTCAACAGGAGCATTTCGAGGTTTTTTCAACAATTTTCCACGTATTTCATTTAGGCGGATATACTTGCTTTCACCCGATGTAATTACACCCTTATGTCGTTTGGTAAGTATTTCTAATATTTTCTTTTTATCAGGGCCAGAATATTGTGGTTGTTCAATTAAATTCGAGAGAGCATTAAAATCTTGTAGCACTTGTTCTCCTTCTGCCCATTGAGGAAGATTCATAATTACAGGACGTTCAAACATATTTTCTACATTAAAAGTGGCTATACGCATAGATTCTGCATACACTTGTACTTTCTGTGTATTTAAGTATTCATGGAAAGAATGAGAGTAGTATGTATGTACAGAGATGACGTGGTAGCGAGGTACTAACACTTGTAGTGAGATTGTGTAATATTCAATGTGTCCACTGAACTTGTATATTGAAGAAAACGACTGCTATAAAGGCCATAGTATCTTCCGTTTCGGAAGCTATAAAGGAGGCATGGAAAGCCTCCGATGTTGGCACCCGCGATCTTGTGACCCAACCTCATGAAGAAGGAGGATGGATATACATGAATTTAATTGATGGTAGATTATCTATTAAACGGGGGCCAGCCAAATACACAAATGCCTTCCAAACAGAACCTGCTCCACAGCCCGAAGAAAATAATGTGTTAGTCGCCAGTTTTCACACGCACCCTATACAACCACGGCCAAGTAACATAGATATGAGACTGGACGCGGGGCGCGGACTACCGAATTTAGTAGCGTGCCCCATTCCAGGGAAAACGGACGTATATCAGATTCTTCCCTCCGGTCCGCCAGTCCGTAAGCATTTGGCTTCCAAACTTAATTTCCCCGGAATAGCTGGAGGAGATGGACCTTAGGGATGGAGGCCAGTTTACATCAAGGCATGGAAGTAGAGATCCCAAAAATATAACACAAGGGGTAAACGATACTGACAGACATAGAGGTAGAGGTGGAAAAAATCATAATATTAATCGATGGCGTGCTATAGCCCCAAATGTCGAGATTTGCCGGCAATAAGTTCGAACATTCGAAAAAAATGAATGTACGATAGAAATTCTCTGAGTGATAGATCATGTTTCCATATAAGTCGTGAATGTAAAATTAGAGCACAATATTGGGGTTTGGCAACACAGTTAACCAAAGATAATGCTAGGGCCAATCTTACGGCAAAGAAATACAGAAAGCAAATCAATTGGCGTAGGATGAAGGTCGTGAATTATGTATCAAAGGCTACTCTTAATTCGAAATTTCATCTGCTTTGCAGATAAGTCAACCTTCCGTGTCTAGGGAGTTGCGGTTTATGCGGAGCGAATTAATAACAAAGAATAGAAAGGACCTCGGCAGGCGTCTCTTTTTCGAACAATTAAACACCTTAGGTGGCAATAGGAGAACTAATGAAGAATTTGTGGCGGACTATAGATGATCCAAGAGTCCAAGTTAAAGGAAGGATGAAAGCGATAAAGCTGGTGCTGGAGTGCTACAACATCCGATTTCAACTCATTGATTCTCAATCATGACGAAGGAATTCATGGATTATGCAGAGAAGGTCAAAGCTGATGAACAAATCATTGCTAAAGTAGATCTGGAGCTTGCTAGAAGAGAGAGTCCTGCAGGATTACCTTGAGAAAAATCATATTGATTTTGATAAGATAGATCCAATGTCTCAGTGAAAATTCTAGAATTGGACTAATAAACAAGTGCAAGAAATCTAATCCTTCAGTAATTCTATACCCTCTTCACTTAATTGGATTGAGAATCTAGTGACCGAAACTAGAAAACTTTCTACATACCGTTTGTATTTTCTACAACCCATCGATGATTCCTTTCGTGTTACTGAAATATTTTACCACAATCTATTCGATCAAATAGGAAATACACCAGTTTCAAGATTTAAGAATATGCTGTCAGAAAAGATATCCATCCTGCCAATAGCTTGATCCCTTTAGGGGTGATTGAGTACCGACTTTTACGCTCATTGTCAACACCTTGAACGTAGCCTTCGCGCTTAAGTCTATGTTCTAAAGAGTCCTTTAGCGTTGAGGAAATTTTGTATATGTTTCCATTACTTTGCTTGGTAATGATTTCTGAAATTTGGGTTGTAGTTAAAGGTTCATTAGCCTCACTTAAGGCTAAAAGTACTATGAAGCTGTTAGAGTATTGAGCCCCTTGGATCATTTCGTAATTCGTTACAATCGAATCCCATATCCGTTGAAGATTCGAATTGTTTCGCTTTTCGCTTGATAATTTGTCATTTCCTTGTGAGAGATTTTTATCGGAGTCATTTGTCATATGACCTAAAGCTAATCGTGGCTAAAAAAAGCAATCTGTTCTATTTTCGACGATAATCTATGAAGACAGGAACTTATCCTAAATATGGCTCAGGATATGGCTATGCCAAATCTGGCCCATGCTTTTGCATATTTATTTGTAAATGACTTCAGATCGTGTAAGACATAATGCTGAGCAGATACTGTTTTTGCTCTACCCGCTAAGGCGTCTGCTTCATCTGCTGTCATTATATCGTCATATCGCATAACATTGTAGTGAATCTTTCTGAGCCCGACATACAAGATCTGTGCATCTCTTTTTACTATACTGTGAGCAGCCATGATATCATGCCTATCGAATTTCGGCAGATTTCTGAACGACTTCCACATTGTCGTAGGCATTATCGTAACAAACGCTTTCTTGTTTGCTCTCATCCAGTTTATTCCGACGATCGTGAGCCCATTTTCTATCTCTATTGGATGTAGGTTCTTGCACTTACACCCAAGTTCATTTGTACAAATTTCCTTATCATGTATGTAATAGAGTTCTTCTTCCCTTAAGCCGGTGAGCATTCCCATTCTAACCGTAAAACCAATATCTCCAGGAATTTCTGTTAAAGCCTTTATCTTTATTTGCAGGAAACCAGGATTAACAAGGTAAATCCGATCTTTCATATCCAAATCCTTGTTTAGATTAAACCTTTCAATTATTCTCTTGACAAGATCTTGGACTTCCATTGTATTGTACTTCCAGAAATAATAGTCTCCAATCCGCTTCATCGATTGCAGAATCCATGATCGTTTATGTGGTTTTAACTTGAATAGTTCTGTATCAGGAGAGGGCCCAAAGAATATGTCAGAATATCTTCTGAAATAGCCAACGAAACTGCGTGAGGTTTTTGAATGATATCTTTTCATATATTCCTTGAGCAAATCATCTACGTCAATATTTTTGTAGAAATCGTAGTAATTACCTGATTGGACAGTACTCTGGCCAGCCTCTTGTAGGTTCATCTTCATTGCTTCAATCTGTTTCTCCTCTGTTATCCTCGTTATCCTGCCTGCCATCAGATCTTTGGCAAGATCTCCCAGCGTTTCATAGCCGAGCCTTTGAAGTTGTCTATTAAGAGATATAAGATCCGTTTCCTTTACCTTAATAGCCACATTTTTCCATCCGTATTTTTTGTAATTGTTATGACCTGATAACGGCTTTTCTTGGATCCCTTGTAGAACCACAACTGTTAGATAGACTAGGCTTTCTACACCGGTTTCCGTAGTGTTGCTAGCAACACTTCTAAACGTGGTAGCAAAAAATCACTTTTGCTAACAACACTATCAAATATTGTTGCATGGTAGCATAGAATTGCTAGCAAATTTGCTACCAAATCCCGAATTTTTGAATGACAGAAAGGCCCTTCCTTGTTAGCAAATAACGGAAATCGTGCTTAAAATGCTATCACTAACTCTCACTAAGTCATGATGGACTGGGCGGGAGTTGAACCCGCGACCTTTCGATTGCGAATCGAACATTACTACCACTGAACTACCAGCCCAAATTTGTCGTCAGTGGCATGATTAGGACAAGATATATTATCTATAATAACATTAGGATAAGA
>JAATVR010000237.1 GCA_014523665.1 Nitrososphaerales archaeon TH526 | reverse complement strand
TCTTATCCTAATGTTATTATAGATAATATATCTTGTCCTAATCATGCCACTGACGACAAATTTGGGCTGGTAGTTCAGTGGTAGTAATGTTCGATTCGCAATCGAAAGGTCGCGGGTTCAACTCCCGCCCAGTCCATCATGTATAGGGGTTCATATACTTCGGTTGCTCATAGGAAAATGAACTGCGGTTGGATGGCCAGGATTATTATGCCGGTTAGACTGGCTACGACACTTTCAAAAATATCATCTGTGCCCAATAACACTAATGCGAGCTTGTGTGGATAAAGTAGGCTACTGGATTAGGTATTACTGAATTCATGCTCAGGTATATGGCCTAGCTCTGCCTGAAGGACGATACTCTTAAGAGTTCAGTGATGTGCATAGTCACGGGTCCCAGGAAAGATATGGCAGTCTGATTAATAGCCAGATTGAAAAGCTGTTTGCGAATAATGTACAGCCGCTTGCTGCTGCTTGTAGTGCTATTACATTTGATACCAAAGAAAATATTATCGTTCTCAATGGAGTTCATATCGAGGCATCTCCCTCTTACCACTTGGACGCCATGCGTGATATCCCGAATGTCTCCTTCATATTGTTAGATGAGGCTGATTTCTTTCTTCCAGGTTAGCAGCAAGATGCTAGAGGTATCAGAGAGATACCTCGCAAAATCCAATTCATGGATAGTGATGGTGTCAACAAAAAATGCTTCTAAAGGTTTATTTGAAAGAAGAGAAAGAGAACCAGAAAATAATTGCTTGCACAAGCGGTTATTCCCAGACTATACTTTCGGTCTCGATAAAATATACACGAGAGAAGAAATAGCACTAGTTCAACAATCACCCTCATTTGAAAGAGAGTACAACCTCAAATATCTATGAAAGGTTGGTAACGTATTTCATATTCTAGACATAGAAGCTTCGATAGCGACACAGCAACAAAGTCAGGAAATGCTTGATTGGTCTTGCAGTACTATGATATGAAGGAGCATGGATATTGGTGTAGCTTGAGGAGATACCTCAAAGCTTGCTATTGTTATTACTCTGTACTGAAACATAAAGGTAGAGATATTCTATGTAGAGAGTTTCGAGAACCACAGATGAATTAGATCATCAACCACATCATGCAGCTGAAGCAGAGACATCACATAACCAAGCTCTACAGGAACGGTGCAAATCCAGAAGTCATAAGAGAGTTGAAGACAAGGATAGGAGAATATCACGATTACCATGGCTGGCTAACCAAAGAACAGATCTGGGTCTTACGCAACAGTAACAGCTGGCAGATAATACCAGTCAACTTCCAGAAGAGGCATCGAGAGATGCTACAGTGGACCTACATGCTGATGTCTAAGAGATTCATCAATCACTGCAGAAATTGATAGTGTCACTGAGAACTGCAATAGTATTAGATGAATGGGAGCTAGGCAAACAGCAAACATCACACCATGACATACTCGATACGTTTAGATTGGCACTATGCAACTATGAGCTTCCAAGGAGCAATCCTTGCTCCCTCAATTTATACGGCCACACTCAGACAAGTGGTCAGAATGTAGAAGAGAACCAAGCTAAGTACTATCACTGCTCTTCAAGTAGTTAGGTTTTCTTTGGTCTGTGTCCGTTCCACCCTCGTACGATTTATACTCCTTTGGGTGGTACATTAGTTGTTCCTGCCCCACAGCATAAGGGCCTTAGTTGAGGCTGGTTTTTGCGGATCGGGAAATCTACCTCAAAACCGAGGTGTCTTATTATCACTTTGGTAACACGATGGATCTCAGCCAAATCGGCAAAGAAAACTACCGAAGAGGCTATTAACGAAGCTGCGCACTGAGAGGTCTTCACAACACTCGTTATTACAACCGGTGCCCTTCATGAACAGTTGGTATAAATCATAATAAGTTTATGAGACCCCGTTTGAAAGGGTTCACCAGTTTTGAACTCCCCAGCCGTTCTATCACAATAACCTGATTTCTTAATACGGGTTATTATTCTTCAGAGTCTATGCATACTAGTTATTTTATTTTGTAGTGGTTATAACCTTTGGATAAATGTACAAAATGAGAGATGACATATATGATAATGGTAATACTGGCAACTTTTTTGAGAAAAGTAATAGTGATACGTATGTTCAATCGGAATCAGATGGTCTTTCAGTAGCGAAGGTTCTTAGAGCTATTTCAGACGACAAGTCTTGGTCTCTGTTTACCACCATCGCAAGTTCGTCAGATCCTAGCTCAAATGGGCAACAATCCGGAGCTGGGCGTCAGATCCTTATAACACAGATGAATCTAACACGCAAGCAGTATTACCAACGTATCAATCGCCTGAGGTCTTTGGGCCTCATCAACAGGAAGAAGGGAAGATACTGTCTTTCCTCACTTGGAAGGATACTCTATGAAACCCAGAAAATAATAGGAATTGCAATCCAGAATCGATGGAAACTTGGAGCACTTGATTCATTTGAATCTTCGCTTAGCGCAGAAGGAATGCCTGCTGAAGATAGAATCAAATTTATCAATGTCTTACTAGGAAATAGCGATGAGATCAAAAATATACTTCTATGCAACAACGGCTGCAGTAGCGGTCATGTCAAGAAATGAGTACCTACCTTGAACTCATCAAGCATCTTTACCAACTTGTTAGTGGATAGTTAAGTTGTGAAAACAATATTATCTTTCGGATTATCTGAAATATAATCAGTTTTATCGGTTCATATTATCCCTTGGGTGCACAGATTGGCGGAACGAAGGTTGGCGAGCCAGAAATGGATTTTAACTACCTTTAGGGAATGGAAGTCGTCTGATAATGCCATCGCTTTATGTCAAGATCCTTAATTTTCCAATCCTATACTTGCACTGTTTTTGAAAACATCAAACGAAAGACACTAAATGTAAATGGTCTCCAGAGGGCTGGAGCACTCACAATAGCTTGTGATCAAGGCCAGGCAACTATAGCTAGGATGACCATTGTAGAATGTTTCGGTCCAAGTAAAGGCCGAACGTAGTGACGGCTAATGGGAAGTTTAAGTTGTATTCATCAGGAAAGCGGAGAAGTAGGTGAACCCTTCAACTACCGGTAATCCACTCCCGCCCAGTCCTTTTATCCTCGATTAGAATCCCCGATCTGAACAAAATAGAACTCCGTCATCCACAAGAATGTAGTCTCACAGAACAGAAGATCTTATTAGAGACGTTCGACATCGGCTCTTCTTATAAGTGTAAGTGTCACTCTCAATTAAGAGGCCTTACAAGACTAAGGACATGCCATGGACACCGTAGAAAGGACCAAAAGAGAATCCTTAAGGCATAGAACAAACAAATTGATACCTCACAATAGAGTTGCCTACATTCATGGACTTTCATTCAATGGGGTAAATACACAGAAGATGATCTAAAGAAGAGTCAGAAGGAACCTAGAGATGAGTTTGGAGTTAAGATCCTCAATATTTTTTATGACGTTGACTCGGGTATGATATTTTATTTGTTGGATGCCCCTGACAGATATGCGGTGGAGCAACATCATTCAAAGTTCGGGATGAAATATGATTGGATCACTCCCGTCAAGATGACCGCAAGAATATGATGGTTCTGACCTGGCGAGAGAATAGTCTCTATTGCGTGCAAAATATCATAGTAAACGATGAAAAACGGGATCTCTATTGCTTTGCATAGTACACTCTTAGGAGATTTTGGTAGGTCGACACGAGTTAGAGTTTGCGCGCGCAGAAATTCTAACTACAATGTTTAGAGTTTGCATCGTGCGATTCCCGAAAATACAATAACAAAATCGCGCGCGAATTTTTTCTAACTTCTAGGTATTTCATAGTCAGGTTCGTGCCACTAGTTTCCTATCTCTCCCAATAGTAATGTGCCTGTTTGTTTCAACAAATCAAGCTGGTCTATCACATCCCAATGTCCTGTAATTATTTCATTTTCTATCCGATATAGGTCAGCAGATCTGATGTTTACTTCTCTGTCTGTTGGTTCCACGCCTCGAAACTTCCCTTTATGAGTTCCAGAACCATTCAGAAAAACTACGACAAGATTATTTTCTGCAATGATATGCTCTATTTTTGCGCGCCAATCAGGAAACGCATTAAAGAAATCAGATAAGAATTGTGAAAACTCCTGTACTTGAGTACTGGACTTGATTGAACCATTACCGAAATTTTTTTCCAACGACGATAAGTCGTGGTTATTAAAAATTTCATTTATGAATGATCCCATTATTATCTTATTTTTTTCCTCTTGAGATTTTTCTTCCGGTAAAGGCATATGACATCGTCTTATCTACATTCCATGCCACAAATACATATCTACATCAGGGAACCCTTCTAATTCGGAATAAAGATTTAATATTCATTTAAACAGATCTTCAGAATGATATTTCGGAAATATAGGACAGATTAAAAGACTATTTTTATATTTCCTACGGATTTAGAAATTACTTGCAATAAGGAGTTGGAATGATCATACAAACCAAAATGATGATTATGAAATCAAAATAGATAAGCCGGCTAAGGCACGTGACTTTAAGGAGCGCGCTGAACGGATGTCTAGGATCATTGTTAGGTCAACACCACAATTCACAGTTAGGATCTTTTGAGGATGGGGAACAGGAAAAACTATAATGATGAAAATGATAAGTGAAGAAATCAAGAGGGACTATTCTGATAAAGCTACGACTATATGGGTAACATCTTTGTAGCAAACGGATTCTTTCGGATCACACGTTTCGGAGAATATAGAATTAAACCAGAGGGATACGAATTGTCCTCCTGCAACAAACAGCTAAGTTAATAAACTATATCATGTAATGATATTCTATTCTAATGTACTCGAACAATTATTTTAATGCTCCGGAGTGACTCCGGAGTAACTCGGGAGCAACTCCTGAGCAACTTCGGATGAATGGAAAACCACTGCGAAGAAGCAAAGGATGGATCTGCCCGCTTTGTTCGCTAAAGTCAAAGAGGCGATGGAACGTACAGAGGCACATTAGAAGGCAGCATAGCGAAAGTAGACCTGAGCCCCTAGACGCTCTCACCATGGAAACACGCGACGAAAAATATCGGAAGCACATAGTAGAAGAGCGAGGGAAACTGGTTCAAAATATTTCGAAGCGGTTTGGACCCAGTCCGTACACAGTAATTTCTACCAATCCTCTCGCTTTCAATTATACATTGCTGGACCATATCGGAAATACTCCTTCTTATTGGCCTTATTTTGCATACACAAATTTATACCACTCAGAAGGAACAGATATTTTAGACTCAATAGAAGAATTCAAGAATTATCTCGCGTACAATCAGCAAGAATTCACAAATCTAACTTGGAAGCCTGCTTACAACCCTTTTGCCTTTTCTCATCCAAGAGCAATGGTGCATAAGAATCCTCTGAGACTCACGTTTGTGGCACCTAATTCGATAGCACCATTACACTCTTTAGGTCAATATCCTTTGAATCGTGCTGGATGGAACAACGCTTTTTACACTATGACTGAGATGAAGGCGCTTAGTCACTCGAAATTTGCTTGCGGGGATAATCCAACAACAAACGACAGATTGATACTGGGTTATCGAGTGCACACTTGCCACAGATGTCTCACCACAGACAATACTACCATTAAGTTTGAATATAACACGGTGGCGTCCAAACATGTAAGGACTCTGTACCATCGTTTTGGAGAAGTCCAGTCTCGTATCCAAGAAATCATGTGTGCGACGAAGGATATTACCGAGAAACAATCTGCGGATTATATACGCAAGAATTAGAAGAATCGAGAAAATGCGTGAGGATGGAGAGAAATAGTGGCCAATTCTTACTTAAAGCAATCAGTTCGGGGTCATGGATTGAAAAGACCAAGAGCCTTGTCGCAATAAAAATACCTCCAAGGCCTCCCGATGACGAGAGGATTCATGCGTTGATCAACTGTCAGGTTCGGCTATCGGTCGCTAGTACTAGAAATACAAATACTGTCGCCTGTCAACAACCATCTTCAAGTCCCGTATCGATCTTGGCTCGAATCGATCTGCAAGATATTCCGCTGATAGAGGTTACTAATTCCAATCGAGCTATTTTTTATGCTGCCGTTAAAGAAGGCGCGATTAGACCCGATGAAACGATGTTGATAAAATTCTGCGAGTGTGCCAGAGAATCATCTATAGTCATGACTAGTGTGAATACAGTGGGCTCTGGGTGTGATACCAAAGAAAACAACCCGTCTCCTTCCTTCTCATCGTCCTGCTGATGACAGGATGAGCAATGTCGATGAAAACAATGTCGATGAAAACAATGTCGATGCCTACATTGAGGCGGCTCTGGGCAGAAAAATGTTCCTTCTAATCCTTACGCCATATCCTGAACAATACTTGAGCACAACTGTTGTCCTATTCTAACGCTTTGAAGGAAGACTTGATTTGCATCATCAATCTTTAGCCGCTTTTCAGTACAGAATTGGCACCCAACACTTCATCTCTTAGCGTAGGTAAGAGATGTCATATTTTTTATATTGTCGACTCATCATAGTCGATACAACTACTCTGTCTCTGCTATGGCTGCATATAGTCACGGTACTACCAGGACAAGAGACAGAGATGATACATTATCAGCAATATTTGATAAGGTTAGCAATTCTATAGTGCAGATTGTGAGCATTGCCCCTCTACTGTTCAGCCTAAATCTACAAGCTCGGAATATGATTGAAATTGGTGCTGGGTTCATTTATAACGATGCAGGGCACATAGTTACTGCCAATCACGTTTTGGCTGGAGCAAATAATGTTAGTCTCGTCTTCAAAGATGGTGACAGATATGACGCCAACGTAGTGGACAGAGGTGCATTTAAAGATTCTGCGGTGCTGAAAATAGTTGATAACAACAACACAGGTGCTCAAGGGATTGTTCGATTTTCTGGTGATAGTATTTTCGGCATAATTTCCGTTAATTCCCTACAAAAAGTCAACGTGAGCTTTAGGGTATATAGTTGCGAACCATTGATGGGCTATTTATGGTGATATCTACCATTTTATACCAATGTTTATATATGGATGAGTGCTACATATAGGTATGTCAACCACAGAAAATAAAACATCAAAATACAATACTAACACTACGAAAGATGCAGCAGCAACAGTAGCAGCAACAGCAGCAACAGCAGCAATCAATGTAACTCACATAGTCGATGCAGCAAACGAAAACTTCATAAAACTAGTAAATGAAGCTGGAAAGGTTCAACCACAGTATGCACAAGCGATCTCCAATCTGCAGCAAGAATACATAGAAGCGGTTAAGAACGCCATTC
>JAATVR010000018.1 GCA_014523665.1 Nitrososphaerales archaeon TH526 | reverse complement strand
TTCCAAAAGACACCAAAATGTTTCTACAATCTTCAAAATCTGTTTCTACGGGGAGCAGGATATTAAAAGCATCAATGGAAGTAGATGAAGAATACAAGAGATATAGATTATCACGAGCACCACAAACTGCAAACATACAGACTAGTCGTAGGACGGGAAGAAGAAGTTCTATTGATTAGGCCTCATCCATAACTAGTAGCCATACGGACAGCGGTAGCACCTGATCTCATTTGGATAGGATTAGAGAAATTCTTGTGGAATAGGAAGTCTGCCTTATCCAAGGAATGAAGCATTTCTTATGGACCTTACTATCACAGCAAGAATCCACATTTTTTTGCTACTCGGTGAGGGTCACAAGTTGTTTTGAATTAAATTAAGCTGTTGATGCTAGAAGTAATCTGGGGCATTAGAATTTTCTAATCCGTGTTTGACCGACCCAACATTTTTCATTTTATTATATGCAGCAAGATCCACATAAACTTCATTCCAATACCTCATGCAGACCAATCTCCTGTAATCGCTAATTTTTCTTATTCTCTCATCGAATACTGCGTTTCTAAATACAATATCAGGTTCATTTATGCCAGCGTATGACCGAAGCGGACAAGTAGCTGAAAAGCGGGGGTTAATTTCAAATATCTTCATTGCTCCATTTTGTAAGGATTCATTAGGATTGCCGGTCCCAAATTCTGCAGCAGTCTGTAGAGAACTTGTCATTTCATCGTTTGGAACATACTTTGCCTGTATGTTCACAGCTCCGGTTACACCTAATTTTTCTGCTACATTTTCAGCTGATAACCTGACTATTGGATAGTCATCAATAAACGCCTTGTAAGTTTGCCCGCCCTTCAAATACTTCCTAATTGCGATGGATGACATGATGTATGAGCCATTCTTGTCAATTGTTACTCCAGATGTAAATTCTTCATCGAGACCTGGCAAATATTCTTGAAGCATCGGCTTCCAACCGTAATCCTGAATTTTGGTGAGTGCATATTCCATCTCATCATCTGATTTGGTGACAAAGAAGTTGACTGACCCGAATCCCTCTCGAGGTTTGACCACTAAAGGAAATCCGAACTCTGCAATGAATTCATCCTTGTTCTCGGGGAGACAAGACTCGGCACAGCTTAGATCATTGCCCTTTAGAAACTTGTACGTCTCCCATTTGTCGCGTGCAATTCTTATTACGTCAAGTTCAGTGACTAGCGCCTTCGCTGCAGATTCCCTTTCGATTCTCTTCTTTGCTGTAGCGATAATCATTAATTCTTCATCCGAGCCCACGAATAGTGCATCACAATCATAGTCCTTTAGATGCTTGATGATTGAATCTATGTACTCTGGCTCGGAAGCCTCTGGGACGATTAAACCAAGATCCGACCTGTACAGACCAGCTGCTAAAGGACTGGAATCAGCAGCCACAATTCGATAGCTGTTGGGAGAAAGAGGCGAGCTAGTTGCCAATCGTAGAGACTTAATGATCCCCTGACCTACAATCCCCCCGGCAGCAGTAACTAGCACAGTTGCATTTCTTTTCAATGAATATTTCTCCAATTTATCTCATCAAGTAATTGTCGGGTAAATCGAGCAGTCAATTTTTCATCAATGCTAATATTCATACCTAAAATGTTAGTACAGATGTCTACGAGCCACTCTAAATAATGAGCATATTGGAAAATTATCATCGAATCTGAACAAATTATTGGATCTAAATCCCTGTGACAAGCTAACCTTGCATGATGATGGGCATTGCCAAGTCATCGTTTTGAATGAGGTTATTTCTCCATATGTTTTCTGTATTTTTTAATCCGAAATTTACTGCGTAATCGATCATGCATGGCTTGAGGGTAGAAGCGTTTATTACTTTAACACTAATTTTCAATAGCTGTCGCGTATTCCTTTGTTCTTGCTTCAAGACAACTAGTTCACCTAGGACTTCCTTGATGTCCTGTCCATGCTTAGCCAAATCTGCTCTTTTAGACAACAGCGGGGCAATCTTTGCATTGAAGTTGGAAAGAGTAGTTCGTAATTGCTCGGCATATTTCATAACCTCTGCAGAATTTTTGAATTTCAGTGACTGGAGGGCTTCTGTTTGTCCCAATCCTGAGTAAACGTCCTCTGATGCCCATATGACAGTAACAGGCATCCTTACAGAGAGTTCTTTGAATACCAATCTTCCTACCATCGTGTAGCCCATGCTGCCACCAGTGCCAGATGCATAGCAGCATATACCCAATTCCCTGGAGAGTAATAGAAGAATCGGGATAGCCCTCGGAGATAATTCATTCAGTATATTCCTAGGTATCTTGTGCGATCCGTCGAGTCTTACGGTCAAGGGTCTCTTACACGACATGCAAGCTCCGGACAAGTTAAAGATACCACCTTCAATTTCGTTCAATTTAACGGAGGCCTTACTACCGCATTTACAATGCAACCATACAGGGGCATTAAGATACGTACTTTGGCTAACTCCCGTGTTGATACCACTTCGCAGAAACATCGTATCACTCTCACTCAAGATTCCTGAATATTTTCTAAAATTATTGAGTAGGAAATTAATACCTCCTTCGAAAACTTCTGAAATATCTGATAGTCGCACAAACAAGGTGTCATACCCCCATATCTTATTCACCACTCTAGACATGATGAAAGAATTGAGATCGGCATATGATTTTGCCCTATTATATGATTCATCCACCTCATTCCAAAATTGTTCCAAGTTCTCAAAAAGTGCGCGTCTTTCGTTTTTTCCAAGACCTAAAGAAAGGGATCCATTTTTCATCCAAGAGACCACCTGTTTCCTCCAATGGTCAACGATCGTTAAAGGAGGGACTTCCATATTTCGTACCAATTTCCATCTGTTCGAGGCTGTAATAGGCATTCTTAATTCCAGAATGCCATCCGAATGTCTTACGCTTGGAAGCTGAGCGACCCTTATCCATACGTCATCCATAAAATCATGATCAACTATCAGAAACAAATTAATGAATCGCGTATTGGTATTGGATACATCGTTACCTTTTTCAAGAATCGATTTGATAGTTTGGAGAAGAACTACCTTCTTAAATACCCCGCCATAAGCAAAAAGATTTGGTTGATGTATAGATACTAAAATCTGGGCTGCTGGATCCTGCATATTCATTCTGTTTTGGTCTACGGCAGGAAAATCGGTGCCAGCTTGACTATGAAATGCAGCGATATGTTTTGCCAGCTTACTACGACTTGATAAAACATTCTCTGAATTAGTAACTACTAATTGGTCTCCTACTCTTCTAACTGCATCTGATAAGCTTTCAGGAATGGATGAAATAAAGTCTGAGAGTACTGGGTTGTTTAGTTGTCCATATCGAGAAAAAAGTGATCTGATGAATTGTGTCATCGGACCTATAGATGCTTCACCACACATTGAGTATTAACAGACTATCAACTCTGCTCCACTATATAAATTTCCAGGATTTGACAGCAGGTATACCAATCAAAGAAGATAGGATCCAATATTCTGAGGCAAATGGTATGACTTTTTCTCTACTTAAAGGGAGATAGGTCAGGAGTTAGAGCAGACAATCTCAACTAATCTATGGATCCGCCTGAAATCTCCAATTTCTTTTAGTGAATGAGCATCGCTACCCAGATGAAACTTTACGTTGTATTCTTTGAATTTCAGGACCCAGTCTACTGGTGGTCTATGGTATTTCGCATTTAATTCAACTATTTTATCATGGTCTTTGAGGAGCTCGCTTATTTCTATTAGTTCTTTATTATCTAAATAGAAGGTTGGTTCTGGGGCCAGATGTCCAATGACATTTACGTCTGGATTCTGAATCGCATTTTTGATTGCATTCATCCAGATTTCTTTGTTACCGTAAATGGTATGAAAGCTTGCAATAACAAAGTATGCTTCGCTATATCTTGGGAGACAGTCGATCGATCCGTCTCTAAGAATCTTTGCTTCAAACCCTGTGATCAATTTCAGATTGGATTTAGCATCAACCTTTTCAATTTCATCCACATAGCTATCGATCCAAGTCGATTCTCTTCTAACGTGTTCTGTGAACGCCAACGTTCTTAAGCCAATTTCTTCAGCATACTTAACAGCTGATGCAACATTCAGATCAGGGGCGGAATGATCGTTATGACTTGTATGGACGTGAAAGTCTTCCTTAGTATTTAGCAATCTAGATAACATTGACTAGATTTTTATTAATGCCTTTCGCGCTCTCCAAATCTTTATAAGAAACAACTGAATGTCATTAAAACAGCCCTGGTTGTCCATTTGTCGAGCAAAAAGGTATCCACGATTTTAGTCCCTGGAGCGGCTGCTCCTGCTGGAATCAATGCAATAAAATCGTTGAGGATGGGGGGGTTTCAGGGGAAGATAGTAGCGACTGATTCGAGTTATCTGTCTCCAGGTTTTTTCATGTGCGAGGTTAACGAGGTTATACCTGAGGCTGACAATAATTCTTTTATAGATAGGTTAAACGAGATAGTCGAGAAGTACGGAGTTAACTTACTATTACCTACATCGGGATTTGATATTTATCCATATAGTGAATTTAAAGAACAGTTGATAAAAAGAGGAGCGTTTCCGGTGGTCAGCGATATGGATAGCCTTGTCACGTGTAGGGATAAGATGCTGACCTATGAAAGACTAAAAAGCGGATTCGACCTCCCTTTTACTACCACGGATCCCAGCGAGATTGGTTCTTTTCCGATCATGGCAAAACCAAGATATGGAAAAGGAAGTAGAGATATTATGTTGCTAGACAACAATGATGACATAAAGTATGTCACTTCCAAGATGAAGGATTTGATTTTTCAGGAATATCTTCCTGGTACAGAGTACACTATAGATGTATTATCTGATTTAGAGAAGAGAGCATTAATGGCTGTACCCAGAATAAGAATCCAAACCAAAGCAGGGATATCCACAAAAGGAAGGGTCTTGAAGAATAGGAAAATCGAAGATGAATGTAAGCAGATAGCAGATTTTATTGGAATCAGGGGACCTTGCTGCATTCAAATGAAAGAGGATGAGAATGGGATTGTGAAGCTCGTAGAAATTAATCCTAGGATGGGTGGTGGAACAATCTTTACAACGCTGGCAGGCGCTAACTTTCCTATGATGTTAATAGATTTGATTGAGCATAAAAAAGTGAAGGTGCCAGAAATTCAGGAAATTACTGTAATCAGGTATTATGAGGAGATAGTGATTCGGGCGGCTGCAGATCAGAGAGTGCTTTCCGCTGAACAAGATATTGTGACCAAGTCAAACACTAAGGGATAATTTGACTACCTCTGATACTGGTTCGGATTGTCGAAAAGAGTACTGTCTTTACAAGCTGAAGACATTAGCATTCAAGAATAAAAATAGTCTAGACTTTGAAAACATTTGAGTCTGAGAATTTTCTCAAACTTGTAGTTTCGTTGGATCAACGATCTCCGAATTTAGTACATTTTATATCTTCCAAAAACATCGTTTGCTCAAGTGAATTAGGTAGCTGTTCTACCCACTACACTTCGTTTTCATTCGTCTGCATTTTGCCATAATATAATTCTCCCTACTGTTACTATTTTGGAGGGACGATCTCCCTCACACTCAAATCCTTTATGTCAACACTATTTGCTCCATCCCATCTAAATGATGCTATCGGGCCACCCCATGAAATGATTTGATCAGGATTCCCGTTACATTCTCCTCCTTCATTACCCCATCCGCCTTGATCGATAAAATCATACACCTTTTGCCAGTTATTATCATTATTAGGATCTACCCACAACTCTAATTTGACCGCGGTTTCACCATTTACTAAAGTGTTATACATCATAGCCTTGAAACCTACAAAATTACCATCTGCAGATGCAGGAGAATTCTTCCAGCTATTAAAGACATAGCTTACGTGCCATTGTTCTTTGGCCCATCTAACTGTTCCGTCAGTATACCTCAGATCTCCTTTGAGTGAGCTGCCCTCACATCCGTCAGGATTGCCACTCCCAGTGTGTCTACCACCTCTAGCGTACCATGCCCAATTGTCTCCACTATCACCTGAATTGAATTTAACTCTACCTGTCATTTCTACATTCTTCCAGTCGTTTGGTGATTGCATATAACCTCTATTTGCGACAACCCCATGGTCAATTTCTACGTCGTCAGGTTTGTACCCGGCCGATGTATAAACACCGTACCTGACTTGATCACTAGTTACCCGCCATGAACCATCACTATTTTTTGACATTGACGGCGGATTAGATCTCGGATCGTTATTTGGATCTTGCATATTCATATACCATTCCTCGCCTCCCGGTTTCGTAGAATAGATTTTCTTAATTCCAAATTTGTCATTAGTGCCCGTGTCGTTTCCGTTACCGCCTGGATTGGGTT
>JAATVR010000236.1 GCA_014523665.1 Nitrososphaerales archaeon TH526 | reverse complement strand
CACCAGATGATTCATCACCAGATGATTCATCACCAGATGATTCATCACCAGATGATTCATCACCAGATGATTCATCACCAGATGATTCATCACCAGATGATTCATCACCGTCTTCTACCCCCAGTACGGCACCTACTTCAACTACACCTGCAACTGCCTCGTTACCAACTGATGTAGCCGCTTGTCTTGGCTCTGGCTCCTGTCAAGTTGTCAGCAGAGATATTTACCAGAGGATCTTCCTCCCAATAGTACCAGAGTATATCTTGCAGCTGAGGCCAGAGTTATGTCTAGATATGAATATCAATGACATAGCAAACAAAATAAAGGGAATTCCAGGTGTCACTTTGATACACGTTTATGATCTGCCTGGATTCCAAGCAGTTTCATTCAGGGGTGATCCAGGGCCTGAACTTCTTAACGATGACAGATTTGTGGATAATAACTCAACTCTATCTGATAGCAATGCTGAAATAGATCGATCATCTGGTCATGCGGCTCAGATAGTATCTTTAGGAAATAACACAGAAATACTTGATACAAGTCAAGCAGTGCCAAGTGGACTGCAGAGAACTATCGAACAATTACCATTTGTTAATAACACAGTGATCGATATTGGAAAGAATTTAACGAGTACAAACATGACCCTCACGAATGCCACCTCTATTACTGCGGGTTGCGAAATGCAAAGGGTAATCCCAATCAGCACAGACACAAATAGCTCGGTCTCTGACTCTAATGTGGATATCGCTGTTTTAGATACAGGAGTGAGCTTGGATCATCCTGATCTGAACGTGTATAGAGATGTAACATTCATCAATGGAACCACAACCGGTAACGATGATAATGGACACGGTTCACATGTTGCTGGCATTGCCGCTGCCAAGGACAATGATGTAGGCATCTTAGGTATTGCTCCTGGCGCAAGAATCTGGGCTATAAAAGTGTGCGATAGTTTCGGCGAATGTAAGATTACTAATCAGATAAAAGGAATCGAATACGCTATCCAGCATGCTAATGAAATAGATGTTCTAAATATTAGTGTCGAAAATCCGAATTCTCCTGCGCTTAATAATATAATAAACGCAGCAGTCAAAGCAGGCATTACTGTAGTAGTGTCTGCCGGAAATCATGGCAAAGATGCATCGGCTACATCTCCAGCAAATAATCATAATGTCATAACGGTCTCTGCAATTGGTGACAGTGATGGAGTATGTGGTGCAGCGGGACCTGATTTAACTCTAGATGATAATTCAACTATACCTGACGATGCATTCGCATTCTTCAGCAATTTTGGTCCTGCGGTCAAGATTGCAGCTCCAGGCGTGAATATACTTTCAACGTACAACGGTACTGGTTATGCAGTAGATAGCGGTACAAGTATGGCAGCTCCATATGTTAGTGGGGCTGCAGCGTTGTATAAGGCGCAGCATCCTTACGCAGTGCCTTCTGAAGTAACGGCCGCCGTTTTGGGATCTGGTTCTTTGCCAAACACGGTCTGTGATGAGGGTGCGCACGGGTACTTTACTGGAGACTTGGATAACTTGGCAGAACCATTACTATATAGGGAGCCGATTTCGACATCCCCTATTACTCCCGCATCTTCTCAGATAAGTCCCATAGTTTCTAGACCAACCAATTAAGGGTACAACAAAGGTATTACGGTTTCAAATAATTTTCCACAGGATACTTATTGTGATGATACAACACACAGTTACTTTACAGGGTATCTAGACATGGTGCTTGAACTCTTGGCCTATAGGGAGTCTTATTCAACTCCCGATACTAATCATGCTTCCTTCAAGACTATCAAGTCGGCTCAGATAGTTACTCTGAATAGAAACAGTTCTATGAGAAGCTAATTAGAATTAGTAAATTAATGTCAACTTCATCACTAACAAGAGCCCGTTCAATTTGTTGGGGCTTTACTTGTCCCGTGTGTCCAGTGTGTTTACATCACTACATAAACCATGGGGAAGAGATGGACCGGTTACGGCAATCTCTGATGCACTTACCCAATCATTCTCACTATTTCCATTCACTGTAATCCGGACGTACCTTCCTTTGATCCCTGTATGAAGGACTTATCTTTCTGAAGCAGAGGCGATTCTCAATATCTCGCCGGCTTTATCGTATAGTGCCGCATATAGATAGCCATCGGGACCGACCTCCAAATCAGTTATTCCTGCACGATTTTCTGCGAATAATATGTCACCGAGCTCAGCAAGTGAACCATTTAGCAAAAACCCTGATCTATTCTCATTCAGATCAAAATGATAAATATTTCCTGATTTAATGTCTGCAACAAATAAATCATTTTCATAATCCATACCCAATTTGTTACGCCGCTTACAAGATGGATGCTAAATTTGCCTAAGCACGATTTCAATATTAATAATAAAAATAATAATGCTAGAACTTGGGGAGAGGAAAGCCGGATGAATGATACCGTTAATGGAACATTTACTATAATAATGATGTGTCATTAGATGAAGCGTTATGAATCGATTGTTGTGTCCTACTACCTGAAGAGTTAATTGAATATAAGGATTCTTAATGTGGGATTTGAGGTTCATTATTCTTAATTCGCTTGAGGATATAGATTCCAATAAGTATGGTGGGAATCGAAATAACAAGTACCGCAACCAGCCCAAAATTACAGAATATATAAACATCATATGAGCATGGCGCCAAACCATAGCTTGTCCAATACCAAGAGGAGTTTAGATATTGGTTCGGATCGATCGTCGAGACAAAGTCGCTGGCTAAAGCTTTTGTGTGTAGCACAATAGGTGAGTAATACGGGTTCCAAGTCATAATGTCCATGTTATTAGTAAACTGATGTAATTGTTCCTTATCCCAACCATATATGATACCGTATTGATACCAAACTAGAGTACCAACCAAATTGACGAAAAAGCCTAAAGCCGCTAGGCCTATGATTGTAGCCTTCAGAATCACCTTCTTTTTCCTATCTTTTATCTGTGAGATATGCAATAATAATTGTCCCAATATGATGGTGATAAAAGGAAGAATAGGTACGAAGTACCTTGGACCCCATGCAATTGCCCCGCTCCATGCAAATGGTTCAAACCCAAATGACAGAGTACCAACATATAACCAATTTGCAAAGATTACGTAAGAGCAGATTAGCAACAATCCCTTATTCTTTGAGTACATGTACTTTGCAGCTATCACTAGCAGAATTGAAATTGGGAAGAAAAAGATGAGACCGGCTCCTGGGCTGAACAATAACCCAATTAGTCCGGCCCATCCATTGTGCGTTTCAAATGACGCAAAGTATCCATACCCAAATTCTGTGAAATCCCCAAATCTTAGGAAGTTTGTAAGACCTACCGAAAATATAGTTAAGGATAATGCAATCAGGAAAAAAGCAATAGGCTTTTTTCTCTTTTGTTTCAAGGAAAAAATAAGATAGACAATAAAGCCAGGCATAAGAATGATGCTTGTGGGATGCGCAAAGATGGACAGACCCAAAAGTAGTCCTCCTAACACAGCGAAATAATTTGCCTTTCTTTGAACTGAATAGATTACCGGTGATCGCATCTGCCGTCGCATAGCAGAGGGATTATGATATTGGATACACTTGTACAGAAAATATGTCCCTGATATGAGTGTTAGACCTTGTAAAGGTTGCACCCAAAAGCTCGTGTGGTATGGCCAAACAAAGGAACAAACGCCAAAAATAAGACTCAGAGCGAACGAAATCCATTTTGAACCATAGATCTCATATGAAAAACAGAATATAACCGCGCATGTAATTGCTATTAGAATTGAATTTACAAACAATCCGATAACTGCTATAGGAGAAACTGAGAGTGCAAGTGCGAGGTAATAAAACGGAACCCCTATCGCCGAAAGAAATAATGACCTCACAGTATAAACAGGTTCTAATTCAATTGTATCTTTGTTTAAGCTATTGTTACCTGTCTGAATAACCTTATTAGAATAGACTGAATAAGCAATATCAAAAGGCATTTTTTCTAATGTAGGTACGTCAGGATGTAATTTCGCAGAATGTCTGAGAACCATGCTCTCGGTAACAAGAAACGCTTCAGTGCCATCCCACCAATCGAGATGGCCTCCACCGCTCAGAATATTGACAAGAAAGAAAAAGACAAATATCGATGCAACTAGCCGCTTGTTAATTCTTTTATAACCCTCCATATTCACATTATTGTTATTCTTTCCATTTTCGCCTTCGTTATTATCGAATTTTCTGATTAATTTATTGTATTGTCTTCTAAGCATCGTCCCATCTCTTGTAAATTTGTTCGGTCAGTATCACCTATGATGGTTGTTTGCCATCCTTATCAAATACTCACATCTCTTCCTAGACCTTACTATCAACTCAGATATTAAACCCAGGACGAGAGAGATTGCCGACATCAGAAAAAGAAGAGACGCGAATATGACAGAAGGAAGATGAATAATGTCGCCCAAAACAGCCTTTTCAAATAAGACTAATGATGTAGGATAGAGCCCCACTATGAAAAAGCATAGAGAAATCAAACCAAAAAATCTCAAAGGGTTAACATTCATCAAAATAAAAAGGAGGGCCCTGCCTATCCCAATACCATCGCTGAAAGGATGCAGTTTCGTTTTTGCCAAATCCTTCCTAGCCATATAGGTCACCGGGACTTCCAATATCCTCAATCCATTTGAGAGCGCTTCTACGGTAATTTCTACTTCTATTTCAAATTTGTCGCTAAAAAGTATGAAAGTATCGAATGTTCTTCGATACATGGCTCGATATCCAGATAAAGAATCTGAAACCGTCGAACCTAGTGCAAAATTAATAGATCTGTTAAACAATTTATTACCAAACCTATTCAGCCTGGGAACAGATCCTTTATTCATTTTCTCAATCATTCTTGATCCGACAACCATATCAGCTGTCCCATCTAGCAACGGTCTTAACAAGTTCTCCAGATCTGACGGAGAATACGTTCCATCTCCATCCATAAAAACCAAGATGTCTGCCTTCGACCCCTCTACCGCCTGTCTCATAGCGATGCCCTTACCCCTACCACTCTGTACAATGAACTTTGCATTTTCCCTCCTGCAAACTTGTAATGTTTCATCAGTAGAACCACCGTCTACTATTAGGATCGAAATCCGAACGGGGAGCGTCAGATTT
>JAATVR010000235.1 GCA_014523665.1 Nitrososphaerales archaeon TH526 | reverse complement strand
TGCAGAAGACATTAACGAGTTGATCGGTATGGTAGTTGACGCAACATTCAAACTTAATGAGATGGCTAGAGCCCTGAGTATCAATCCATCAAGTACTATTGAACTTGCTCAAGAAGTTCAAAGGTTGGAAAGATTGGTGGATGATAGACATAGGAGCCTTATAATAAAAGCTATGAACGAGATATCGGTAACCAAAGATTTGCTGCTCTTGAAAGATGCGATTGAAGGGATAGAGGGTATGGCGGATAAGTGCCAGGAAGCGTCTGATTCTTTAACAATCCTCGCTTTGAGTATGTGATGTATGAACCAGTTCTAGGGCAGCTGATCGAAAACAGGATAATTATTTGGAGTATTGAAGAATCGCATATACTTTTTGGCAATGGATATTACGGTAAGCCGATTGGGATCTCCAAACCAAAGGGAATCGAATTTGAAGTCCCAATAGTTCTTGACTTAATTGAAGGTTGTTACCTTGTGGAGAAAGGAGAATTATCTATCCACTCGAAATTTGGAAAAATAATATCAATCAAAAGAATAAAGACTTTGTGCAGGAAGCAGTATGACAATTTTGATGCAAAATATCTTGTATTTAAGGTGTTGAAAGACAAGGGCTATATTGTTTCTCCGGGCATAAAGTTTGGCTGTGACTTTGCTGTGTATGAGCGAGGGCCTGGTATCGATCATGCTCCTTTTTTGATATCAGTATATGTTCCATCAACAAACATTACTGCCACTTCAATAGTCTTGAGTGGAAGGTTGGCTACTACGGTGAAGAAACAGTTCATCCTCGCGTGTCCTAGACTAAAGAAAAAACAAGTATACTTCATAGGTATAGATTGGTGGCGGGCATAGAAGTCCCTCCTTCTTTTAAAATCAACGCTTAGGACAAATTTGGGACATACAATAACGAAATTGAGTTTTCTTTTAACACCTTTCTTATTCTGTTTGCAGCCCGCTGCATGATTTGTACGAATAGGTCAGTAACTAAGGGAGTATATGACCTTAACTTCACCCATTCTTAACTAGCTTACTTCTCTGGTGACTAGCAAAATGGGAGCAAATTAAGGATGCAAAATTGATTTAAATATGAGTTTTCAATCCCTACTGATGTGACTAGCCAGGTTAACTCTAATTTGCCTTTTAAAGGAAAAACCGTTCTCATAACTGGAAGTGGGACAGGAATAGGGCAGGCAATAGCCACAAAGTTTGCTGAAAAAGGTGCAAGCATTATTATCATGGGAAGAAGGCAGAAACCACTAGACGAAACCAAAGAAATTCTATTAAAAACAATGTCGTCTATAGGATCTTCTGCAAAAGTAATTTCGTTTCCTGGGGTGGACGTATCTGATGAGCAGTCTTTGATAAAAATGTACACCGCGATCAAAGGTACTTCCGAGAATCTGGATATTATAGTAAACAATGCTGGCGTGTCAGGTCCAGTTAAAGTGTTCACAAATGCTGATCATGGAGAATTCAAGGAATGTGTAGCAATTCACCTAACAGGTACGTTCTTTACCTCCGTGCATGGCCTTGACTTGCTGTCGAAGAATGGCAAGATAATTACCATCAGTACGTTTTTCACCGAAGAAAACAAGTTTGAACAGCGGCCGTATAGATTTAGAACCCCATATACGGCTGCGCAAGGAGCCAAAAATAGGCTTGCTGAAGCATTAGCATGGGAACTGACTGATCGTGGAATCAGATCTGTCGCGACTAATCCTGGTCCTGTCCACTCAGACAGAATTTATAAAACTGTATATCCCAAGGCTGCTGCTGAATTTTTAAGAGTCGGAGGATTCAAAAACATGAAATCCAGCGTTATAGAACTTGTTCTATCAAAAATTCTACCTCACTTAGGAAGTAACACGTCAGAGATCTCGTCGAGAGTAAAAGAAATTGCTCAAGAAGTTATAAAAACTAGGAGCGATGTAAATTCTAATCAAGATGACCTAGAGCGCGACATTTCAGAGCTTACCAACAAGTTGTACAATATAGCCGAAAAAATTCAAGAGAATACTAAAAAAATGATTGTCGATGGCGAATTTCTTTCTCAAGAAGACGTGGCTGAAATGGTATTGACATTATCTTCAGAAAAAATAAGTAGGCTGTTAAACGGTCGGGTAGTACCAAATGATCGAGTATTCTATACCGTGAAACCATCTGTCTCTACTGTAGTACTGCAAACGGATTCCCACCCTAACCTGGGAACTATTCTAATAAGCATAAGCTCCAGTGATTCCTTTGATCTGTCGAGGATTGAGGGTCTCTGCCAAACGATGGTGAATAGTGGACTAAAGAAAATAATAATCGTGGCTCCAAAAAAAATAGAACAATTGTCTGAATTCCCTCAACATCAAGTGGATCTTTCGGATGAGTCGGATTTACGTGATTCTTTGAACAGGATCAAAAGCAGTAATGGGCCTATTAATGGATTGATACACTTCACTGGACGAATAGATTATTCAAAATCATTGCTCGAGCTTTCAAAGCAAGAGTGGGACTCACTGATCAACAGATTTATTCATATTCCAGCATTGGTGACGAAACATATGGTTACTATCATGGCACCTGATGGTGCATTAGAAGAACCTACCAGATTTAAAGAATCATCAGGGAACGTGATAATAGTGGGACCAGACTGGCCAAGTGGTGACAAAATTTCGGGTCTAATCAAAGCGAGGGCTGAACTTTTTAGAGGAGCTCTAAGGCCATTCGTTGTTACTGCGAATCAAGAGCTATCCGACGTTTTAGGTTCCAAGATTCGCTTGTATCTGGCTCTGCCAGGTAATTTTGACAACGGCAGGGTGGACGAAGGACAGATGAGAGATTCCCTTGTAAGTTTGATCTCTAGATCTAGATCTAACGATCAGCACCAGAATGAAACGATATTTTGTCTTGGTAATTGACCTCTAAATTGATGAAAAAAAGATATAAATCCTAAAAAAGGATTCATGAAAAATGCACACGGGATGCAATTCCGTATTGAAATCTAGCTAAACAATCTGTTAGAACAGCCGATATTCGTCCAACTAGTTTTCTGTCTCAGTTGCTTGGTCTTGGTTTCCACTTGCGATTTCTTGCGTCGGGGTAGACTGCTCTGTGGCCCCGTTGACTATCTCGGCTGTTGCAAACCGATTCCCAACTTGTGTTACTCTTATTTTTGCGTTCTGACCGACTTTCCCATCCTTAACAAATATAACAAATCCCTGGACACGCGCAATTCCGTCGCCTTTCCTGCTTATTTCGGAAATCTGTACGTCATACTCCTTTCCTGTTTCTACCGGTTTTGGTCCGAAACTATCGTTTCTTCTAAATCCACCGTAACTCATTCCTTATTCCTTGTTACAACACTTACTCTTACCCTATATAAATCGTGGTAGCGGTTAGATTTTAACTTCCAATCTTAATCGTTTCATTGCACGCAGATCTTATTGCTTCAAGAGCTGATAGTACGGCCAATGTGCTTGTCCTGGGGTTTTCAGGGTGAGGCACGTTATTAACAACTATTTGTAAATTGCCAAACCCTCCTTTGACATCTATTTCGTGTCGGTTAACCTGTATGTTTGGATCAACAATTATTCTGACTTTGATTTTGGTAATGTTACCCGTTGCGAGTGCTAAGGCGGCAAAAACATTTACATTCGAAGGAAACAACTCGACCGCTCTGCGAACATCTCCTTCATACAATACTCTCCTATCAGTGAGTTCATGTAAATGAATATTCTTGTATATGTCGAAATAAGGAGCCCCAGCCAACGATTTGGGATTCTTAGTTGTAGAAATTGTCAGTTGGTCCAAATGGTTTCGGACCGATTTTATAGCATCTATACCAGCGATCGCTCCAGTCGGAATATGTATTACCCCAGTGTGTTCTACGGCCTCTGATTCGAGTTCCTTCATAAACGTGTCATCAACCAATTCACCTACACTGAAAATGATTAGATACTTCCCGTCAGATAAGATGTGTCTGGCGTACTGACGGACAGCAACCCCACTAGCTGATTCAACTACAATGGGAGTATCTATATATTCTTCAGAATGAAAAAACGAATCTGCATCAGAAAAGGTCTGTGGTTTGTCGTTAGTTAAGGTACTCTTTGCAATTTCCAGTCTGCCATGGGACGAATCAACAATAAAGCCCAACCTTGCTGATGACAGAATTCTTTTATCTATTGATCTTGCGATTTGATAACCTATAGTTCCGAAACCAATTATACCTACCTTTTTCAAGAGTATTTTAGGCACAACTTAGTTGTAATTTTAGTCGCAACACTACCGTCTAGGCCCTCTCTCAGGTTTTCTTTGACCAGGAGCCCTCCTCTTTTCGAACCGCTTGCTATAATTATTCTTGTTACGTAATCTGGAAATGGGACTATCCCTCTCCTTTCCTTGAATCTTGGGTGTTTGACCCCTAACCTTTCCAGCCTTCGTTAACGATCCATGAGTTGGCATTTAATTGATGCATATACATAATACACATATATAAATTCTAGATCTAGCGAATGTTAGAGTTGTGCAAAAAAAGTGGAATTGAGACCATGGGAGTCCTCAGTGAAATTTTAGATTTTATGCTTTGTGGTGATCTTCCTTTCCAAGTAGCTAGTAACATAGTAATTTAACTTCGCAACGTCTTCCTGGGTTAAACGATCTGATTAACCTAAAGGGGCAACTATTGCCCACTGATTGGAAGAAGGTAGCAAATCCATCCTAGATTGTACTGCTTTAAATTGTGTGGGTGTTCAATCTCTTTAAACTATAATAATGTTAGAAATCGAAAACTATGCTGCAAAAATAGGACAGCTCAAAAAGGAGCTAAATGCTGTGATTTTGGCTCATAACTACCAGAACCCGGAAATCCAAGACCTCGCGGATTTTGTTGGTGATTCACTAGCTCTTTCTAGAGCCGCTGCTGCTACAGATGCAGATCTTATCGTGTTTTGTGGGGTCCACTTTATGGCTGAGACAGCAGCAATTTTGTGCCCTGAAAAAACAGTATTGATACCAGATCCTCAAGCAGGGTGTTCTTTGGCGTCTGCTATTAATCCTGAGGAGCTTATCAGGTGGAAATCAAAACATCCAGAAGCTGTCGTCGTAAGTTATGTTAATACATCGGCAGAGATCAAGGCATTGTCTGACTATTGCTGCACATCGTCTAATGCAGTAGAGATTACAAACTCCATTCCAGCAGACAAGGAGATACTTTTCCTACCTGACATGTTCTTAGGATCCTATGTAGCCAAGCAAACTAGCAGGAAGAACATGCATATTTGGCCAGGCGAATGTCACGTACATGCGGGCATGACATCTCACGATATCAACAAGTATCTTACTGACGAATCTGATGCAGAACTTTTGATTCACCCAGAATGCGGCTGTACTACGTCTGCACTTTATCATTATGGAGAAGGGGACATCAATAAATCGTGTCATGTGCTTTCTACTGAGGGAATGATCAGATATGCATCCTCATCAAATTCCAAGAAATTCATAGTGGCAACTGAAATCGGAATACTTCATAGGATGAAAAATCAGAACCCTACCAAGACCTTCGTACCGTTGAAAGAGGATGCCATATGCAAATATATGAAGATGATCACGCTTGAGAAGGTGTATCAATCTCTAAGGAATAAGGTTCACGTTGTAAACGTACCTGATAAAGTGAGGTCAAGTGCAAGGTTAGCAATTGACAGGATGCTTGCCGTGTGATCTGGGAAAACCGTTCTAATCTTAAAGTGAGCTAGATTTAATAACAGATGTACTACATGGAATATTTACAAATTACTCGGATCATTCCTGGGCTTGACAATCATACTAAAATCAACTGCTTGAGCAGAATGCGTCAATGAACCTACTGATATAAAATCAGGGTTTAATTGAGCAAAATCTTGGAAATTAGATTCATTGATACCTCCTGAAATCTCCACACGCACACGATTTCTTAGGCCTAAATCACATAGTTTGGACATAGCTCTTTTCGCATTATCAACGGAAAAGTTGTCCAACATTACGATATCAGCACCAGCTAGAACAACGGAAATGAGTTCATCCTCTGATTGGACTTCACACTCTATCTTTTGGTTCTTTCCGACTTGTTTTCTCGCTTTCTTTACGCAGTCACTGGCATTACCCACAATGGCGACATGATTATCCTTTATGAGAATCATGTCGTATAGTCCAATTCGATGAGGATATCCACCTCCAATCGTTATGGCTTTCTTATCAAATATTCTCATTCCAGGAGAGGTTTTTCTAGTGGCAGTGATTAGGGTATCAACACCAAGCTTCTTCAAGAGCACACCATATTTTCTGCTCTCTGTTGCCACTCCGCTCATTCGCATTAACAAGTTTAAGGCAGTGCGCTCGGCTTTGAGAATCGCCATGGCGTCCCCCTTCACAGCAATTACGTGTTGTTTGTTGTTCACAAAATCTCCATCTTCGACGAGTTTCGTTGTATAACAGCCGCAAATTTCCATTGCCAAGCAGGCTTCCTCAACACCACAAATAACTGCGTTTTCTGGGGTACCCTTGTACCACACCTCAGCTTCAGTATAGAAACCTCTCGGTAGCACTAATTCGCTTGTGATATCACCGCTGCCGATGTCTTCTTCAAGATATGAAAGAATGAGATTTCGTCGATTCAGATACTCAAACAATGACGCAACGTTTTCGGGGCCTTTGAGAGAGGTCATGAAGCTTTTAATGCATATTTGTGAGGGACGCGAAGATCCAGAGTCGTGGCTACATGAGAATGTGAGGGATCAAAAATCAATATCATCCCTGTCCAGTGCGGCGTCAAATCAGTAGAACTACAGACTGGACAAACTTTTCCTATAGTCAGCGCCTTACATTTCTTACAAGCAAGTTCCCTAGGCATTACTTACCAGTTCCCCGCTTTTTTTCTTTTATTGGGACTGCGGATTGGGTCTGTTGTGACTTGGCGACATCCTGTTCAATCCACTCTAGGGCCCCCAAGAACGGCTGTCTACAAGTTATTCCAATCTTACCCATGGCAGCCCCCTTACCTAAACTGACTGCTGTTATCCTTCCTCTTAATCTAGATCCAATCTTGATAGACCTAGAAGACTGATTTGCCAAAATTATCCCCTGCTTAACGTCACTCTTGAGGAAGTCATCTGTTATCTGAGACAAGTGTAGTAAAGCGTCGGTAGGCCCTATTCTAACAAATGCACCAAAGTCAGTTATCTCAACAATCTCTCCTTCTACTATTTCCTGTAATCTTGGGAAGAAGGTTAAGGCCTTAAAATTTACTCTATGATATGTTGCTCCATCACCTGCGACGAGCTTTCCCACGGGGTTAGTAGATGCCTCGATGATCATGATAACATATCCAAGCTCGGGGCTAATCATACTCTCGTATTTCTCTTTAAGAATTCCAATGGCAGTTTTGTTAAGGGACGGAGTTAATCGATCGGGAGGGATTCTTATAACGTCGCTCATATGCACGATCGCAAACATGATATACAATTGATAGCGACGGAACATCAATTTATTAACCTTTGGATAGCATAATCTTACGCAGAACTCCCTTATCTTTGTGAACAGGGACAGATTAGATACTTCAGATTCTGGCGAACTTTGTCAAACTGAGTCACTATACATTGGGTAGATGGTTGATAAGGCTATTACTCATTGGAAACGTATCAAGCACAATGTGAGAATTGGTAACAATTTAAATATTGTGAACTTCAATCTACTCGTAGCAAATGACGAATGTGGATGAAGTTATGTCCTCCTTAAAGAAGATCATGGATCCTGAGTTACACAAGGATATTGTATCCATGGGTATGATTAAAGATCTTGTTATTAAAGATAAAAAAGTATCATTTACTCTTGAGTTAACGACCCCTGCATGTCCTTTCAATAGCGAGATCGAACAGGAAGTGAGAAATTCCATGCTTAGTATAGGTATAAGTGACTTGGATCTCAGGGTCACTGCCAAAGTTATGGAAGGAAGAGCGATTTCAATGGATGAATTGCTACCCAAGGTCAAGAATATATTCGCGGTAGCCAGTGGAAAGGGAGGAGTAGGAAAGACAACCGTAGCAGTAAATCTGGCCTTGGGGTTGGCCAAAGCGGGCGCTAGCGTTGGGCTATTAGACGCAGACATTTATGGCCCAAGTGTTCCTTTAATGTTAGGAATAAGAGAATCACCGCCAATTGTTAATAACAAGATTCAGCCAGTCGTTTCGAATGGCGTTAAAGTCATTTCTATGGGCTTCTTTTATGAACAGTCTCAGCAGGCAGGTATCTACCGTGGACCCATAGTTTCAGGGATCATAAAGCAATTCATAACTGACGTAGAATGGGGAGAATTGGACTACCTTCTCATAGATCTGCCACCAGGGACAGGCGATGCTCCACTCACAATGGCTCAAACTCTCCCAATCACAGGTGTCCTAATAGTCACTACACCGCAGGATGTTGCAATGAATGTTGCTATCAAATCAGTTGGAATGTTTAACAAACTTAACATTCCAATATTAGGGGTAGTTGAAAACATGAGTTTTCTTGTTTGTCCACACTGCGGTGAAAACACTTATACTTTTGGAAAAGGAGGAGGCCAGAAGATTAGTGACAAGTTTAATGTACCTTTCTTGGGTGAAATCCCCTTGCATCCTCTGATAGGAGAAGGAAGCGATCTTGGTAGACCGGTAACGTTGTTTGAACCAGATTCGCAGGCTAGTCTAGCATTTGGAAAGATATCAAAGCTGGTTGCAGGACGTATAAGTGTAATCGCTGCTACTGTTAAGGATAATGATATAGCAGAAAAAGCCTCAGCCACGCCAATGGAATGAATGATGACGTAAAGCATGTTCAAAAGGAGATTATTGAACTTCTGAGGAAGCCATTTGGAGATGTGATTAGGTATGATCAGGTGGAAAAGCATAAAATAATTCAGCTTCGTCAGGCAACCCGTAAATTACTCACTGTAGGAGATACGACCACCGCAAAAGTTCTCAGTTTCAATGTCGTTCCCGATGTGAGTGTTGTTGATGGGTTGGAGAAGAGATATGCATCCGCAATAAGCATCTCCAAACTAAAATCTATGATCTCTTCAATTTCAGGCGCGGAACTAATTGAACTTTCCTGTAGAAACAAGCCAGGTTCAATATCCTTAGAGGTTATTTCAATTCTTTTTCGTGCATTAATGTATCATATCCCTGTCTTGGTAAGAGTGATAGGCGAGGAGGATCTAATAACACTTCCATTAATTGCATACGCGCCTACCTATTCGACAATTCTCTATGGGCAACCTTCAGAGGGGTTAGTGGTTGTGAGGGTCAGGAAGCGAATACAGGAGAGAGCTAAACATTTAATGAGGACAATAGGGTTCGATCTTGAAGGGGTATGATGAAGTGGTGGCTGACTGAAATAACGGATGATTGTATACTTGCTAAGGTTTCCTGACCCCGAATTTTATACTCACGTCAAGATTGAAAGCAAAATGTATCTGTAATTGGTATCTTTTCCAGATTGATGGCATTCACATTTACATCTTACAAGAGTCACATCGAATGAACAATCCTTATTCCCATTACATGGTTCTTCCATTGGCCATTCCCCTGGACAATCGGAGTGTCTTCCTTTCTTACAAAAATATGTGATAAGTAGCAAATCGTTTTTCTATTTCCAAAAGAAGCCCCCTCGAATCTTCTATAGTCATAAAAGGTCGATATTAAAAAGTTGAGGAGCGTATATTGACCCTTCCCTCACCTTCCTCACCTTTGCAACCGATAGATAGTGCGGCCAAATTGTGACCATGATTGAACCCTCTGGCACCCCCTCAGGTACCGTAATGACCAAAATATCCTTGTCAGAAACGCCCATCTCCACCAATTTCAATTTACTCCTCTTGATCAGATCGTCAGGCATCCCGCTGCTGTAAAGAAACACCTTTCCGTCATATTGTAATTTGCCATCCATTGAACTCATACTGAGCCTTTTATCCTATATGCCTTTTTGATCCAAAGTCAATTTGCGAAACATTCATCTGTAGATTTACCAAACGCCACCGATCTGGCAATATTAAGGTTAGTCGTCCAGGACTATAGAGTGTCGATGTGAAACTTCGACATACAACCAGTGCATTCGTAAATTTCATCGCCTACTTGGCCACTTACATTGAACCTTACAATCGTTGTGCATTTAGGACATCGTCCCTCAACAGTCCTAGTCTTCCGTATCGGCTTATTCCTTGATTTTCTCCGACTACCCAATTTGTAAAAATAGAGATATACCTATTTATAAACCTGGCCAAAC
>JAATVR010000234.1 GCA_014523665.1 Nitrososphaerales archaeon TH526 | reverse complement strand
GCTAAATGAACTTCCGAAACCTAATACGATGATAGAGATAGCCAGTCCATGGAGACCTTATAGAAGTATAGCTACATGGTACCTGTGGAAATCATTATCTAGGAAGGATAGTAATATTACGATAGGATAAATCCTTTGGAAATATACACGTCGGTACATCCTAGAAGCATCAGGTACTGTTGGTGGTACTGTATTGCTTTTTCAGCTTCGAGATTTAATGTAATAGCTACTTGTAATGGAGTCTTACCTTCTGAGAATAGTTCGAAGGCTTTAGAGTGTATAGTGGTAGATTCATCAAGACCAGCTCTATTCAAAACTGCCTTGATTGTATTTGGGGACACACCAGCCTCCTTTGTAATCTATAAGCTTTGTCTAATTCTTCAGAGTCTAAATTGTCACAATGCATTATAATGTCAGTATAGACTCATCCTCAGAAACCTCAGATCAAAGTTTAAATTATTAACTGAGGTAACTGATGCATCTGAGGAAGCAATTCATTCACTCCCTCATCTGTTTCTTTCTTAAACCAGCTAAGGAGCAGGAGATAAACCCAATGACAAAGTGACTCATATGACTAATGTGGGAAGCTTACCCTCATTACAAATTACCCTCAAACTTTTTTTCTAACAACCAAAGCAACTATTGAAGTTCCGACTAACTAAGATCTAATCCACACAGATTCCTGGGACCGCTACTTTCTTGAATAGATGGGGAGATGTTATTGTGCTTGCTGGAAATGCAGACATTCTGTCATTAGGATTCATAACATTATTAACTGCCCTCTTGAAGTGTGCAGCAGATTCCCAAACTGCTTAGGTCATGAAGGCGCCACTCCCACCGATACCTTTGTGTAGTTGTGTCGAAATGAACCCCGGCTGCTTCTTAAACTTCTCGGTCTCAGCCGCCCATCCCTTTAGAAACAGATCGGACTCTTCAGGGTCAACGTTGATTTTTTCTATCAAAATGACTGGGCTCACATTCTCTTCCATCTGCGTGAAGATTAATGCTCATTCATCCACTTCAACTAGTTTAGCCACATGAATTTATGAATCAAAAGAAAATACTAAATCTTTCTAATCTATTAGTATCAGACTGATATCGCTATATTGTCCTGTATAGGTGTAATGGTAGATTATTGTTGTTTGATTTCGGATTGGATCCAAAGATTTTCAAAAATAGAAGCGTAAGACAATACAGTTGATTCGCTGTTTGAATATGTAGCTATACCGATTGGATCCTCGTACTTCTTTTCTTCTACTATTAATGATACTTCGTTGTCCGCTATTATCATGGTTAGTTTACTGGGTAATAATTGATCTGTATACTGAATTTGAAGATCCGGATAGGAAATGATCAAAATCTTGCCATTTAGTCTGTACCTGGAAGTCTTTTTCTGCTAATAGAATCCTGATCATAATCCTGTTTTCTAATTGTTTTCTCAATATATTCGATATGCCTTTCCTTTCATACACTTGAAATGACCTCATCTCAGGGAACATTATCATTATTTCTTCAGTTGCGAAGGAAATAGCAGCACGAATAAGATGTAATGTTTCAGCAGGATCCTGTATAGTTTCTATAAACTCTCTAGCCCTTTCTCAATTTCATTTATTCTTTGTTTAGCTGGAATCGCTTTCTTCCATAACATATTAAAGAGATATTGCTGTTGCTCGACGAATGCCTTCAGAGTACTTTCTATGAGTAGTGGAGGTGGTGAAGATTCACGCGTTTTCGCACTGGCGTGATACTCCAATTCCAAAATTTCCTACGACATCATATAAATGCCTTAGTTCTACTACTTTCATTAATTCTTTGTAGTATGGAACATTCTCCTCCGTAATTTCAGCAATAAACCTAATATGTATACCTCTTCTTTTTATATCTTGGTATCCTTTGGTTATGGGATGATCAGGTATTACAAACATAGATGGACCATTTTTATCTGTACAGACATCACAACTTGATGTTAACGAATAATGCCAGTTCAGTGCCCGCTGGATAATCTCATCTGTATTGTAAAATACACAGGTATTCTCAGGAATATCATCTGGTGAGAAAGCCAATGTTCATAGCATAATGAATGAACTATATTAGAATTCTGCCTTACTCCACCTATTCACCCTTTGTATACTAAATATCTGTGGAATTGTGATCTTCTCCTTCAGGCTACAATTTATTCGTAAGATATAATACCATTATGCCATCAACAGTAATCAAAGAAATAATGCAAGGTAGTAGTAGTAGTAATAGTATCGGCTATGCTCCGATCAACGGTCTCCATATGTATTATGAAGTACATGGTAAAGGAGCACCTTTAGCTCTGATTCATGGCGGAGGATCTACTATCCAAACCTCATTTGTACGTGTGCTTCATTCCTTGGCAAAAGAAAGACAGGTTATTGCAGTTGAATTGCAAGGGCATGGTCATACCCCCTGATATAAATAGACCGGAGACTTTTGAACAAGATGCGGATGACGTTGCTGCACTTCTAAAATATTTGAAAATTGAAATGCCGACTTTTTTGGCTTTAGCAATGGTGGAAACACAGCAATACAAATTGCAATCCGATATCCTAATTTAGTACGAAAAATTATCTTGGGTTCTGCATTTTTTAAAAGAAACGGAATGTATCCACAGTTTTGGGATTCATTGAATCATTCAACATTAAAAGACATGCCACAATTATTGAAAGATGCCTACAAAGAAGCAGCTCCTGATCCAAGTAACTTGTCAAAAATGTACGAGAAAGATAAAAAAAGAATACTTGAGTTTAAGGATTGGAAAGCACAAGATATTCATTCTATTAATGCACCAACACTTATCATTGTTGGCGATGAGGATGTCGTTCGTCCTGAACATGCAGTTGAATTGTTTCGACTGTTTCCACGTGCACGACTGACAATACTTCCTGGAGTACACGGGGCATACATCGCTGAAGTAACCACAGGAATGGAACACAGCAATATACCTGACTTAACTGTTTCAATAATTGAAGAATTCTTAAGTGAACCTATGCCAAAAAGAATGGAATAAGTATCGCTTCAGTGTTTAGCAGTCAAGGAGGCGAAGCTCTAATC
>JAATVR010000233.1 GCA_014523665.1 Nitrososphaerales archaeon TH526 | reverse complement strand
TCTTATGAAGTTCAAAACAAAGATTCAATCCAACTTTGTTGATAGTCCAATTGAGATTTCTTCGTGAGGTTTTTCCCGCCAAGTAAACAGAGAACAAAACTGATTTTCACATGAAAAGCAATTAATTAACTTACAGGTAAAATGATCTAAGTAGCTAAGGGAATCTAATGATAAAATCGATATTTTCAGCGAAAGAGGTTAAGTATATCAAATCTCAAAGTATCGCGAGGATTGCGACAGCTGCTGAAGGTGAAGCAGGGTTAGCAATTAATTCAGTAGATAATACTTCGACAATTATCCAACCTGATGTTGTGCCTGTGGGTTTTCACTTCGATGGTGAATATTTTTACATTGGAGGATTCGACATGCTCCGGTCTACCAAATATAAGAACGTTCTTAGAAATAGTTTAATAGCATTGGTGATAGATGATTTAAAAAGTACCAAACCCTGGCAGCCTCGAGGAATTAGGATATATGGTGAAGCAGAGATCACCAAACGACAGGGGGCTTCCTTGGAAGCATCTGGCTGTTTTGAAATAGTCTATTCAATAAAAGTAACTCCTAAAAAAAAATGGAGTTGGGGTATTGACGACAATTATGTTAATGACGAATAGGCACCTTCTCCTCCATTGAATACTCATATGTGAACGATTCAGTTATCAGATGTTCAGATTAGTTGATTATTAAACAAACCTTTACAAATTTCAATATCATTTCAATAGTTAGATCATGTGTTTGTGTCGCGAAGACGTGCGTGTATTAGGTGACATCTTTGACATAGTCCTATCTTATTTATATTGATGAGGCTCAGAATTTTGTATGTAGACCCATTAAGGTATTAATTTGACCCTATGATGAGGTCTAATATTATCTCCTATAGTAAGTCCTCCGATTAGTAACACCGACGTAGGGACATCTCAAATCCTTGACGATAATGGTCTCCATAACATGGCTTTCGCTTCGAACTAGAAGAGCATTTAAGATGCATCATGTCATTGCGATTTTCATTGCAACTATCCTAGATTCTTGAAAGTCATCGGCCATCAACCATTCAATAAAGCTATTTGAACTGAATACATTTGAATCGGCTATTTCAAATCCCAGTTTTCATGGGAATGGCAGAAGGAATGTATTTCCATCATGATCATTACCATTATCTTGAGATTCATCATCTTGGCCGCCAGAGTCTTCATCCGCATCTTGTGATTGGTCCCCCGGCTGTTGTTGAACACCCGGAGCTACGATATCGTTTTCTGAAGGAACCGGCAGAGACAGATCCGATTGTGCACAAGCGGCATTAACGTGAGGGGAGCAATTATTTTGAGCAAAGGCATTAATACCTGTCATTGTAAACCCGACAAAACTTATGGTAGATATCGCTATCATGACTGCTATTATATTGTTCCGCAGCACTATTCCAATCCTGTAAACTAGGTTTTCATTAAGGAATATTAATATTAAGATACTATTTTACAGAAATGAGTTATGTATTTAGAGTGTAATAGGATTCTAACTAGGCGGTCTTATTCTCATTTTGAAAACCATTTCTTAACATCCTGAGTTAGGTTAATCTATCAACTCAATCCAATAGGAGCAGGTGGCTACTTTTCTTGGGTAATAAGGTAACAAAATTACGTGAAATACTTTCTATAACTTTAAATGTTATGCATAATTTGACTGTACTAAGATGAAGTCAAAATTATATATAACATTAGTAGCTTTGTTAGCGTTGGGTCTAGCAATACCCAGTTTGATGTTGACCCCGCAACATGCTTTCGCAGGAGGTGACGATGACGAGGATGACGATTGCGGAGCGGCAGCAGCTGCAGCGGCAGCAGAGGATAGTGCAGCTGCGGCAGCTGCTTCAGGTTGTGACGACGATGATGGTGGTGGTGATGATGGCGGAGGATCGGCAGCAGCTGCAGCGGCAGCAGATTCTGGATCAGCAGCGAGTGCAGCTTCAGGTGGATCTGCGGCAGCTGCGGCAGCAGCAAGCTAAAGTAAGAGGGCTTGACTCGCTTAGTAAGATTTTTCCGCAATAATTTTTTTACAGTATGGTTTGATTGTTCCTAATGCATTGTTCGAAAGTTAGAACTCTCCCAATTTCAAATTAGATCGACAAATATCTTGAATACATCATGTACATTTCGCAAATAAAAGGCCTTGTATCAAGGAAACAAAACCTAACATCATTAGAAAATAAGTATTGAAGCAAGAATTTCTATGTTGGCAGAGTAAATTCAACAGGAGTCCCCTCTGTAATTCTGTTAGCCGATGAAAACCCTGCTACCGTTTCAAGAACATATTGAGCCTGGATGTCTGGGGTATAGGAAGGACAAGGTAGAAATGGGCTGCATGGTTGAAGACTCTCTTCAATGTGGACCACTTTTTTGTCAGCGTTCAGCCATAGAATATCAATGGGAAATTTCATGTCTTTCATCCAGAAGCTTAAAATTCGTGGTGACTCAGATGGGAACAACATACCTTCATTAGATTGAAGAGTATCCTTTATCGAAAGTCCCTTCGCCTGTTCTTCAGGCGTAAGTGCGACATCCGCTTGTAAATTGGCATTGTTAATAGTAACATTTACCTTATTGGGTAGAGATGTGGTTCCTAATTCTTGAGAATCCAATGTTTCAACCTGCCCTATCGCGTCATGTGACAGAAGTTTGAAGCCAGAGACGGCTAGCAGGAGCATCGTCGTGAACACGATTAACGTCCTGATTTTGAGAAGCATCTTATAACTGTAATTGTAATTGTAATTGTGATCCATTCTACCAATTTTCTTTGCTTAATCTAGGCAATATATTCTGTTGTGATTTTGGGTTGAATTGATGGAATCAAGGATAAGTTAGGGTAACAATATCTTATAATGATGACTTCTGAAAACGTCGGCTTGGTCCTTCCACTTGTGAATTTGATTCAAGCTATCAACTATGCTCGCCATATTTTAAGTAACTTTAACTTTCCAATCACTTTACCTCATGCCTGAAGCGACCAGTTGTTCGATTTTTGTAGGGAGGCCTATTCCCTGACGTGCACAGATCAGAACACTTCGATTGTTTCCATAAGGCTTATTATTATTCCATTAAACTTGCTTTTAGTAATTTTAGTATGAACGACGTACTTGAACTCACACGTTGAGCCTGCATGAAAGCTTTTATACATTTCAATTATTAGAAAATAAGAGTTCAAATGAAACTTATCCTACCAATTGAAATGTCAAACGCTCGCATGAAAGTGATTGCGGTTTTTGTTGTAATACTATATTTCATGGTGCCCACATTATTCTTGTCATTGAATGACTCTACGAGTATGAAGATGGCATCGGGTTCCGTTCAATCCGCAGATGACGCGGCAGCAAACTTTGTTCGGATAGTTAAAGACTCCATGACAACCTATAATATATTAAATAATGAGACGGAATTCGTAGGTTTTTTTGATGCATCTTATACTATTTCAGGGACCAACGAGTCATTAAAGAGTTCCGAGAATGCTATAATTTCTGCGATACGCGAGGACTTTAACAAATCCCCAACGATCGGATATATTAAAATAGGAAATGTCTCAACTTCATCTACCTCCGATTCACAGGGCTCAACAAGCGTAACTCTCCCTAACCCATTCGCGGACTCTGCCACAATTAATCAAAGTATAAGTCAAAAAGTTTCAAACGCAATAGACTCAGTAGAGAGCCTTAATGCCCCAATCATCGATATCAAATGCGAATTTAATATGAACATTGAAGACTGGCAATGTGATAATCAAAGTTTGAATCCAAGCTAACACATATCTTTTTAGACGTAATCACAAGTAACCGCTATAATAATCATTTTAGCACTTACACAATATTAATGGAATATTAATGGAATATTAATTGATTCTCCCAATTGATATCTAATCGTCATCATCACTGGAATCAAATGGCGTCGGAGTGACAAGTTCAAAAGGAGTCCTATCACTTATGGCTTCTTTGAGTCGTTCCTCAACTTTGTCTTGCACCCTTGAAATAAAATTGTCTACGGCTTTCTGAGTTTGTTCGGATACTTTATCAGCTGAATCACGCTGTTCGCTGCTTAGATCCTTGTCCCCAAGAAATGATAAAGTATTTGGTGGTTCTTGTTCTTCCTGTTGGGCAAAAGAAGAATTTTGAGGTGGAATATCCCTAGAGAGTGGGGATGAAGGGGTTATCCCATAGTAATTGGTTTGTGGTGTTAAGCCTCCACCGGTAGGACTTTGTTGACCGGTAGGACTTTGTTGAACGTTTTCAGTAGGAGAATACGTAGACATTAAAGAAGTTGAATTGGGTTTGACTGGGCTAAGGTTGTTTGTGGAGGAATTGCCCGCTCCTTGCATAGGTTTTGCGGGTCCTAGTATTGACGTATTTAAGTTGGTAGTGCTGGAAAACACACCGGTTACGTTCAGGCTATTGAACTTCGTAGCATTACCACTACCATTCATACATGTTATTTTTGCGGTCATCTTGTTATCCCCTTCAGCAATCACTTCATATGTTGGTAAAAATGTGAATCGCCAAAGTGAAAAATCCTTAGTACTACTATTGGGATCACCTTGTCCCATAGGAGTGACTCTCTGATATGGTTTGATACCATTCAGTAAAACATAAACATCACATATACTAGATGGATTGTCAGAAGACACGCCATTAATTGACAATGTGCCTAAAGGAACCTTCTGACCCTTGGT
>JAATVR010000232.1 GCA_014523665.1 Nitrososphaerales archaeon TH526 | reverse complement strand
TCATGGTTTCAAGATCTTGCATACAATTTCTTCAGGAACAACGGGATGTGCCTTGTATGGAGTCAACTTGCAGATATTCGTACTCCACCTATCGTTACTTCAGACTTTGTTTATGTTAGACTCATAGGTGATAGGAGTATCCAAGAAAAGGATTTTGGGCACATTCAGATTGATCGGATTAAGGAAATGAAGAAATTGGCGCGCAATTTTAGGGGTGATTCTAATGAAGGAAATTTATCAAAAGTTCGATTTGCCATTGTGGCCGCAAATAATCATTACGCCGGCTTTGGTCCAGGTACCGTAAATATCTTCAGGCAATTGTTAGGTCTAGAGGAAGTGAAGTGGGGAGAAGAATATGTTACAATAGACGATCTGGAAAAAGATAATGATTCAAGTATGAATAAGCGAGTCATCAAGACTAAACAGACGAGTCTGTCTGACTTTTTGAAATAAACAGTTTTTTGAACCTTCAGGATGGATCGATTATTCAAATTTCGGATACCCTGTTTCTCAATTTTCTTCCAAATATTTCTTCCAATTGTCTACTTCCATATCAAATCCCTTGAGTTGCTCCTGGAACTGATTGTCAGTAAGACCGTCTGGCCTCATAAACGTCCACGTAGTCGTAGAACCCTCTTCATTAGTAACTATTCTGACATATACCTTCCATTGTAGTCCCGCGCCTACAAATTCGTGATCGAGTATCCCAAAATCCGAAACTGGGGTGATTTTCATCCTTCCATTGCCTGCAACAGTATGGTTAAATTGCCACCACCCATTTTCGCCCTTACTCACGGACTTAATTGCGCCTCCAATCTCCATATTCTTGACACCAGAAAAGAAATCAAATACTTGTTTTATGGGTTTATTCACGGTAAGTACTTTGACAATAACTTGCCTTGGTGCCATCTAATTAGATCACCTTATTTCCATTCCCATAACCTATGTTCGTAATTGCCTAACGCATCTACCTCATACTCGTTCACTCCAACGAGATGATTAAGAAATGCAAGTCTATTCTCTGAATGTGTTTCATAAAATAACGCACCTACGAACCTCATCTTTCTAGACTCAACCATTTTCCCCTCTGCTCTACCTGTCGCCGTTGCCACGTCTCGACCATCCTTGGTCATTATCACCCCTTGGCCTTGACTATAGGAAGTACCATCAGGTCTTTGAATCGCCCAGTAGGTCCAAGTTGTTGTCACTTCCAAACTTCCAGTAAAAATTCCAGTGCCTGTAAGTGAGATCTCAAATTTTGGAATTCCGTTCTCGACTGATAGGACCCGTTGACCTATGACTCTCCCCCTACTTTCAAACATTAATTCACTCAACATCTAATTTTCATAAGATAACGGTCACATCAACGATTTATGTAAATCTCTAACGTTTTAAGTTTCGTCAAACACGGATCATTTATGATCGTAAAATGGATGAAGTGTCGGAGAACGATGAGTTTGAAGAGACGAGGAGGAAGAATCCAACAATGATAAAGACTTTGTTTCGAAATGAAACACAGACTATATCGAACTCTTTATAAGATTTATATTCATTAATGCAACATTCAATTCTCATGACTGGTCTTGTCATATGTGTTGTTCTTGTTCTAAACTGTAGGAATACATCTGTTTCAAAAGGTATTTTCTGACTCCTGATAAATAACATGGATTGGTAGGTACATGCGTAGTTAATGGAGAAATTGAAAGTGGAAAACGAAGGACTAAATGTCGAATTGGATTTAACAGACTGAATCATGGACAGAATGCATCAGGTTTAACGAATAGAATTGAATAATACAAACTAAACGATAAGGGTTCTTTATTATTTCAGTTATATACTCCAATAAAAGACTTATTATGGTCTATACCCTTAATTGAGGAACGACATGAAAGGACCTTATCCAATGGGTACTGGTGCGGAAAGTTTATTCCATGTTGACAGAGGAGACGTTCGATTAAAAACTCAACCTGTCAAATATACGAGTAATGACGGGTTACTATCGTGTAAATTGACAGTCTTTACCCCTTCAGGAAGCTCTGAAGAAGTGAGTTATAATGAGGATGGAAAAATAAAAGACAGTTCTGATGAATACATTGAAATAGACGCTTTGGAAGGAAAAGAAAGAATAATGCAAACAATGAAAGAACAGAACATAATCGATGTCTTTCCAATTAAATGTAATTCTGAAGGGGTAGCATTAAAGATACTTAGTAAATTATTAGGTGAATGAAGTTAAAAGTAAAGAGAGACACACCTAAGGCTTCCATTATTTGCAACACTTTTCTAACTTCCACCACTTCTTGCAGGACTCACATATCTATCTCTTAGTCACTTCGGTACATGGCTTAGGTAACAGTTGTTCGTTCTCATAAATCAAGTAATGCATTCCAATAGTTTATGAACAAGTAAAATGATGATGCCACCTAAATATCTCCTGTAAAAGCGATCCATTTTAGGTGAGTTTCGCAAGCTGTTAGCCGCTATCATGGCAAGTCAACGCTGAAAAATGAATATGCTTATACACTTAATGCATTAATTATGTATGATCAAAGCTTAATAAATGATTAGAGACGACAAGGAAGTTAAATGGGATATGTCTACTAAGATAAAGGGTAAGTTTTCGAAAATACTGGTTGCTATTGATGGATCGCAACCATCAATGGATGCAGCAGAATACGCAATAGAGATGGCAAAAAAAGATGCTGCCCAAATAATAGCAGTGACTGTAAATCGTATTTCATTGTCATCCTATGGTTTAGCAACACCTGAAGGCGAACTTAAGTCTCCTCAAGATAAAGAGATCATACTTGAATCTAAGGAGAGGTTTGCCAACCTAGATCAAAAAGCAAAACAAAACAATGTAGAATTAAAAACTGAACTGATCAACAGCCAAATGTCTATTGATGGAACAATAGTTGAATACGCAGAATCTGAAGATGTTGACCTAATAATAATGGGAACAAGAGGTAGATCAGGCTTCAAGAAGTTACTGCTTGGAAGTATTGCCTCTGCTGTGGTGACCTATTCACCCTGCCCAGTAATGATAGTAAAATAAATGAACTGTAACACATCTTACTTGACGTTATCGGGTATCGGGTTGCGATCCATCTGATCAAACCTCGGCTCTTGCCTATTGCTATATTTTAGAGGCAAGACTTATTTGCGAATAGTTTTCCCAGCATCAAGTTTTAATCTTTGGTAACAATAATGTCCTCTCTGGAATTTGAATCCACAGAATTAATATTAATTTGGTTATTAATTATCAATGAACAAGAAATATCTCGTTTGCACTGCTACTTGATCCTCCAGGATTTGGACCGCCGCCGATAACGTATATTTTATTATCGTTATCAACAGCGACCAACCCGTGTCGAGCTGTTGGCATTACCAATCCTTGATCCCATTTGTTAGTTGTTACATCATAGCTTTCATTGTTATCAAACGTTCCGAAAGGCTCTTCCCCTCCAAAGGTATAAATCGTTTCGTTAATTGCTGAAGAGGCTAAACCTCCTCTCTTTGAAGGCATTGGTTCTAGTAACATCCAACTATCTGTGTTTGGATCATAGACTTCATTAGAGTTGACGTTAGCAGACATGCCTTCGCTTCTTCCGCCAATAACATATAGCTTGTCATCAACTACTGCTGACGAGAGGTGTTCTCTTGCCGTTGGCATTGGTGCTTTCTCCGTCCACATATTTGTAGAAGGATCGTAACCTATATTGCTAGTTAAGGTGCCGGTTGAATCGACCCCTCCAACTACATATAAAATCCCATTGACGAAATTGGCCGTCAGTGCACCGCGAGGGCTAGGAAGATTTGCTCCTTCAATCCAGCCTTTAGTAGAAGGATCATATATGAATAATTTGTCTGAGAGACCAGCTCTGTCCAAATATCCGCCTCCCACTACATATAGTCTGCCATCAAATGACGCTACTGCTGTATGGTCTAATGGTTGAGGTAAAGGTTCTCCTGTTGTCCATTTGTCAGAAATCACATCATATACTTCAACTGAATCGCTGCTGCTTCCACTGTTATCAAACCCACCGATAACGTAAATCTTTCCATCTAATGCCGCACCAGCAATCTCAGATCGTGCTGTTGGAAGTGATGCCCCTGTCATCCAAGAGGGATTGGAATTCGTCGAAGTTGCTTGTTGAGACAACGAAGGGTGAAGACTATTTGGGGACACGGCAAGAAAAACAATGATAATCGACAGAATCAATATTATTAATGATGCGAAAATTGAACTACATCTTGGCATTGCAATATTTCTAGAATAGATATTCAAGATGCAAATAAATTGCTTTCATAAGAAGAAGGCGGAGATGGGCATCATCTTCGTCATCATCACTCTTCTCCGTATGATCGTTAAATCCCTGGAGACCTCCATGCCATAGATTCGTGATTTTCTTAACCCTACTTTCAAGGGCACCTTTAAGTCTCTGCCGCCAACATTTGTTGCTAAAATGATGTACTGGGTTAGTGATAATATGCAATCACGCCGAAATCTTCTTGATCATATTAAAGAATTCACTTTCGTCCATACTCTTCTTGCTGGCTGCCCAAGCCTCTACATCTTTACCCACCAGATATCGAAGTCTGGGATTTGGGTTTGTAGCAGCATCCAAGATAACATTTGCAACTAATTCTGCAGAAGATCCACTCTTTGCTAATTCGTTGGAACTAGCCGCTATTCTTTGCATCATCTGAGAATACGATGAGGTCGGATCCTGCGCTTTCTTGGAGATCAACATTGAATTTGCAAAGTTAGTCTTAACGAACCCAGGTTCTATTAAGATCACCTTTATTCCAAATGGTTCTAATTCATATGCAATAGATTCGCTTAGCCCTTCAACGGCAAATTTAGTACTAACATAGGCTGAACCTCCGGGATAACCGAATAGACCAGCTCCAGAACTCAGATTTAGAATTCTGCCAGATCTTTGTTTTCTCATAGTAGGCAGAACTGCTTGAATTACTCTTACCAGTCCGAAAAAATTAGTCTCGTACTGAGCCTTAATCTCTTCTATCGAAAGTTCTTCTAACGCACCAACGAGCCCATAACCAGCGTTATTTACTAGGACATCAATTCTGCCATCTTCAGAAGTTACGTGATCAATTGCATTTTTCAGTGATTTATCATCAGTAACATCTAGCTGTACAACCTTTATTGGAAGGTTCTCCTTCTCCACCGCATTCTTTATCAATGCGCCTTTTTCCGGAGTACGCATTGTAGCATACGTAACGTAGTCATTCCGTGCAAACATAAGTGCAGTTTCTAATCCAATGCCACTTGAACTACCGGTGACAATAGAAACCTTTTGATTGGATACCATGTAGTTATCCGTAAGGTAAAACGGTACTTAAAGTGTGGTGGTGAGTCGCTAGCTATCACAAATTATGGTGCAACAAGATCACGAAGGTGCAAAACTCGCCAAATCTTGACTTTGGATTAGCTTGCTACGAGGAGTTTATAAAGATGACATGAGTTGAAATGTGTCAAGAATTTCATTGACGTTTGTTTGGCAGTAAGTTTAATTGTTGAAAGTGAAATGAGAAGTGGTCCTACATTCAGGTTTTAGTCTACCCATTAACTTGGTGCTGATCTGCTAATATTTTCAATTGATGATTGGATCCCGCCAGATGGTTCTATCCAGGCTACTTCTATCTCTTATAGCTTTGACACGGTTGAAGTCACTACAAATACTGACTTT
>JAATVR010000231.1 GCA_014523665.1 Nitrososphaerales archaeon TH526 | reverse complement strand
TCATATGGGGAATTCTTGTAGATAAGAAGAAACCAGACAGATATGAAGTCATAGGATCATTGACTGCCATTTTAGGTGCAATCATTATATTCTACACTCCACGATAGTACATATTCAGTCTGTTATTAGTCCATGGTTTGGGTTTTGGCATTTGTTCATTTCAAGATGAGAATATTAACGCCAAGATTTTTCCAATGCATTCTCAAGAAGTTATATTAGTACCAAAAGAAGAGCCAATAGAGTTAATAGTTCAAGAGTAACTAAGTCCTGAGCGTGATATCGCTAGTGATATATTTTATTTTGAATGAGGGATACTGTTTCCCGTTCAATATTGGTCAGTATCCTGACATGTCCATGTCCTGAGTGACGTATACAGAGTAAATCAAATCATATGATATCAGTATGAGCACTGATTCCTCAATATGGGTTATAACTCCTTAGCGTTTGTGCATATAAGATAATTTATCTTGTAACGTTCATATTCTTAGGAAAAACTGAAAAATGAGAAATATATATGTGAATGAAAGTAGCGACCCAATAAGCATAATTCCATTGTCTACGACTGGTGGAACAACACTAAATGCTGTCTGGAAATACAGGAAGTATACGTGGTATGTAGTTGAGCCCGAGAGTGAAAAGAATGTCATCTAAGATAAGCAGCGCCAAGGACATGTACCAACAAGTTGCGTCAGATAGTCTTTTAGTTGAAACAGTTTTCTCTGCTATATCCGACAACAAATCCCTGTCACTGTTTAATATCATTGCAATCATGTCAAGTCATGCATCAGACGGACAACCCACCGGAGAGATTCTTATATCACGTATGAATCTGACTCGCAAGCAATATTACACGCGTATCAACCGCTTAGTTGATGCAGGTCTGATTACCAAGAAGAGAGCAAGATTTGTTCTTACTTCACTTGGAAGGGTAGTCTACGAAACCCACAAGACAATAGGTGTTGCAATCCAGAATCGATGGAAACTTGAAGCGATTGATTCAATACAAACCTCTCAATTAGCAAACAGAATGCCTACTGAAGAGAGACAAAAACTTATCAATACGCTAGTAGGAGATTGCGATAAGATCAGAGATATACTTCTGTGCCACTGTGAAGCCGAAAAGATGATTATATGTTAGGAGTATAGTTCATCGTTTGATTGGAATTACAATCTAAAGTATCCAGGTCTCATGGGGGATACACTCAGAAGTCCGTAGGCCTAAACCCTGGCTTCGGCTCTTCAAACTTTGGTGTCTGTATCACTGAGTTGGTTGATGGCCTTGTGAACGTCATACATGCAGAAGAGTATCAGCGACCGGACTTCAACCAAATGATTAACACAACTGTTCACCTATTAGATGAATACGATATCAGATTCGATAATCGCTGGTGCAAACCCTAGTTTCATCAGGGCATTGAAAGATAGGGTATATGAAGATACTAACTATGAGCAACAAATCTCATTCGACAATAAGAGTTACCCTTCAGCCTATGACCTGCAGTTCTTACAGCATGATATGTTCCTCATTCCAGTATCTTTCAACGAGGAACACAAGGAATACAAGCACACACTAGCACATTGCAAAGAGATACTAGAATATCACAAAGGTCAGGTTGCAATTAACCCTAAGCATAAGCATAACAAGCTAATCAGTTCATTGCGTACTGCGGTAGAGAATGGTAAAGGGATGCACGACAAGGAAGCAACTTCACGTGACGACTGCTTTGATAGTTTTAGATTATCTCTGCAATTTCGGCATTGATTATATCTGTTTAGACTCTGGTTTCGGAGCTACTTCCTTGTTTATGAAATTCTGAAAATCGGGATGGAACCAACTCTCTGACTGTATTAGCTTCCATTGCTCACCCAAAGTTCCATACTTAAAGCAGTTTCTCATCCATTGCAACCATCCTGTCCATTCATTATCATTGAGCACTTTTCTTTGACGCATCCAATATGCGTGAGAACAAATAAACAAGATATAATATGCAAATGATAACTCTTCTGTTGGCTGTTCAAGTTTATATATGACATTTTGCAGCGATGGTTTTTCAATTATGATTTCTACCATGTTGTGAACCTTCTCATCCAAATCATTGAGAACCTTTGTTTGGATGTCTACTGAGAGACTCTGCATTTGCTTTCTTGAAAAGTATAATATAACAAACATGGTCCCAATAATTCCTATCGCTTCACCTATTCCAAATAGGCCTTCGAGACTCAACTCGGCCATGTCATGTATGCCTCGGTTTTTGGATATCTGTATTTAGAAATATTGTTAGGAGTTATTCTTAGTTGGAATATTTAATTGCACTTGGTACAGCAGTAGAAAACGGAGAGGGATCATTAGATAAAGAGGCTACTTCATTCGACGACACCCTGGATAGTTCCCGTTTATCCTTAATGTTCTGGCATTAGTCTGACCACTTGCGAGTCTTACCAGTCCACAACCCTGAAAAGTGACTCATATCAAGTTTGGTCTTTTCCCAACTATCGATGGCTCTGTCATAATCCTCACTAACTTCATAGTGCTTTTCAGCAAGTTCCCTCATGTCTATTAAAATGCTATCAACGAGCCCCATTACATGGTCTAACTGCGTTTGCCAACTAGTTTTTGATGCCATTTAACCAATCATGACGAAGCCGGTATAAGCCTTAAATGTTTACTTGCTCTCCTGGCATTAGTCCGTTAACGGACTACACTGGTTTTTAGGACTTGGATAAGGAAGCAACGAGTCATGATGACTTATTCGACAGTTTTAGGCTGTCTCTGCAGTTCTGGCATTAGACAATGTTTTAGATTTCCTACTCAGTATTGAATAAAGTATACTTAATAATAATAATGATAGAATTATGAAACATTCAAATGTTAAAACTTTGGCATTAAATATTTCTTGAAGATAAAAACTCAACCTGTATTAACCAAATGTGAAAGCCGCATTGCGATGTGCTAAATAATAGAGCAAACAAGTACACACCAACTAACGCAATATTTGCAGGAATGCTAGTGTATTTATGAAAAGTACCCGCTTCAAGACATTTCTACAAGAAAAGAACACAATCCTTAGTGCGCTAATCCTAACTTTATCAGTCATAATTCTCGGTGCTATTGCTGAGTATCTGGCCGAATATAACTACCCAGGAGCGAATATAACTAACCTAGGTGACGCCCTTTGGTGGTCAGCAACTACGATGACAACTGTTGGATATGGCGATTATACTCCAATATCGCCGCTCGGTAGAATAGTAGCGGTAATAGTGATGTTTGCAGGAATTGGTATCGTCGTAACCTTAGTAGGCATAATCTCGCAGAATAGAGTTCAGCGTATGCAGGAAAGATTAAAGTCAAAGGCCGAAGGTAAGGGTAGAGTATTAGCATATGAGACGAAGGCAACCATAAAAGACAAAG